>NZ_JBNPMC010000057.1:0-17260 GCF_050313795.1 Bariatricus sp. SGI.154 | reverse complement strand
GGGGAAAATGAAAAAACCCCCGTCCCCAATTCGATTTGCCCTGTCCCTTTTTACTCCATCTCATTCTTTCTAATCTCGCATACTGTCAATATTTCTTCCTGCACTTTGAACCGGACTTCCATCCCGGCATACTCCATCCCGTACACCCGGTCCGGATTCTTCTGATAGGACGGTCTTGGATCTTGTGACAATATCTGCTTTAACGATTCCCGTTTATCCCCAGGCACAACTGCGAGCCACTCCTCCGGGATCTCCACCTTCAGGCGATATCCCTTGACCCGCTCGGCAAAGCCGCCTGTCGCTTCCGCATGGCAGTCCACATAAGGAAGATAAGGCTTAATATCATAGATCGGCGTTCCATCCATCAAATCTGCGCCCTTGATATGCAGCACAGCTCCTACTCCTTCCCGCATCTCAACTCTCTCTAATTTCACACAGGACAAGCCCACTGGATTCGGACGAAACGGTGAACGGGTAGCAAATACTCCCACCCGCTGGTTTCCACCCAGACGCGGCGGTCTTACCGTTGGACTCCACTCTTCTCTCACGGCTTCTGAGAATTCCCAGAGAAGCCATAGATGAGAGTATTCCTCGATTCCCCTTAGTGCATCCTGATTCCTGTATTCTGGCTCGAAGATAATCTCTCCTTGCGTATCTGCCAGACCGCTCTGCCGTGGAATACCGAATTTTGTTGGGAAATCAGTATGTATATATGCAATTGTCTTCAATGTCAGTCCGAATTTCATCTCTTCTCTCCCATACACGACCAATCATACACAGATGATTCCCTCTTGTTATCCTAAATCGTATCTAACCTTGCTTTGATCATCGCGATTTCTTCCTTATGTCCCGCATCATCCAACGGCGTTTCCAGATAGAATGGCAGTTCCTTAAGCGCCGGATGCTTAAGTACTCCTAATAATGCCTCCCATCCGATCTCTCCCGCTCCAATCGTCGCATGCCTGTCCTTATGTGACTCAAAAGGCATCATACTGTCATTCAGATGGATTGCTTTTAAAAGATCAAGTCCAAGCACGCGGTCAAACTCCTCGAGCACACCGTCCAGATCATGAATAATATCATATCCCGCAGCGAATACATGACAAGTATCCAGACAAATTCCGATCCTTTCCGGATGTTTTACTCCGTCCCGGATTGCTTTCAGGTGCTCGAATCTTGCTCCAATCTCCGTTCCCTTTCCTGTCATTGTTTCCAAAAGTACCGTAATCTTCTCGTCTCCTGTAATTGCCTGATCAAGCCCGGCAATAATGTTCCGGATTCCTCTCTCCACACCGATTCCTGTATGGCTTCCCGGATGGAATACCATATTCTCAATTCCGAGGGCATCCATTCTGGCAACATCCTCCCGGATGACCGTGCAGGCGAATTCATACACCTTCTCCTGATCGCTGGCAAGATTCATGGTATAAGGCGCATGGGCAAGCAGTGATCCGAATTGATGGTTTTTTCGTATCTCCTGAAATCTCCCTATCTCTTCCTCTGTATATATTTTAAAATTCGATCCCCTAGGATTGCGGCTGAAGATCTGCATGGTATTCGCTTCCATCTTCACTACATTCTCGGCAGTCTTCGCCAGACCCTTGGCAATCGACATATGTGTTCCTATTGTCAGCATGATTTCCTCCTTATTGAATTTACCTAAAACCAAACTATGTTGTAGGGAAAACTTTGTTACGAGAATCATCACATCACAACAAAGAATACAAAAGCAAAACCAATGATTATGATACATTATCATGCACAAAATCATTGGTTCTGTATTGATTTACATAAAAGATGCTTTCAATGCCCTGCCGTTATCCAATCACTTTTTTCACGACTTCAAGAACTCTTTCCGGAGCAAACGGCTTGACAATAAAATCTTGGGCACCTGCCTGAATAGATTCTATCACCATTGCCTGCTGTCCCATAGCAGAACACATGACAACCTTGGCATCGGCATCAGCCTCTTTGATCTTCTTCAGAGCCTGAATTCCATCCATTTCGGGCATAGTAATATCCATCAGCACTAAGTCTGGGACAGTTTCCCTATATTTATCCACAGCCTTTATCCCATTCTCTGCCTCACCTATGACATTGTAACCATTCTTATTCAAAATGTCCTTAAGCATCATCCTCATAAATGCAGCATCATCACATATTAAAATATTCTTTGCCATTTAAGATTCTCCCTCACAATAGTTTAAATTCATAGTTTATCAAACAAATTTTCTGATCTGTTGCTCTGTACATATATCATTATACATCGCTATTGTAGAAACTTCAAGCGCATAGGATTCTTTTCCGTCTCAGCCACGATCCATGACAAAGACTGATTTCCCGAATGACGCAGCAGCACGGCTCATAACGACGCAATTCTGTGGACAAAAACTACGGAAATCCAAAATCAATTTTATTGACTTCCTGCAGGTTTCTAATATATGATATATCAATAAGGAATGAGCACTAAGACAATTGGATCTATGACACCAATATATGTTGTGAGGGAGGAATGACTATGGATTGGAAAGATAAGTGTTTTGCTGCGCTGACCGAACGGAACATGTTTGAGGATTCCTGGCACAAGACCCGCTTTAAGGAACTATTGGATTGTTACATACAGTCACCCTTTTTCTCCAAAGGATTATGTAAATGCATGTACCTTTCCGCATGGGACGAAGAACACTTCTGTGTCATGCTGGAGATACTGATGGCAATGAGCCTGGGAAAGGATGAAGATACCAAAGAGATGAGGATCAACGGAGATATTCTCGCCGAAGAGCAGACAGGCGGAGAATACTATATCTATCAATTATCCAACGCATTCTTAGATGATGCGCCATTTCACCTGGACAAATCTGCTGCCATACCACCGGAATATATGTACATCATCCGGCGGGCATTACAAGCAAGCAATATTATCGATCAATTATAAACAGATCGCACCTGCATGTTGTAATCTTTACTACATACAGGTGCTTATTTTTCATGGATATCTCGTATTCTATTATTCCTTATGCTTCAGATGCGTTCATCTCTCTTACCTGTTTTCTGACTTTTAATACCATAGACGGTGCAACGGACAATTCATCAACTCCCATACGCACGAATTCTTCCGTAAGAGTCAGATCAGCGCCCAATTCTCCGCAGATTCCCGCCCATTTGCCATATCTGTGTGCATTCTCCACTACCATACGAATCATCTTCAAGATGGCTTTATGATGTGGATTGTAGAAATCATCCAGTTTCTCATTCTGCCTGTCTATCGCCAGGGTATATTGCGTCAGATCATTGGTTCCGATGCTGAAGAAATCTACCAGTTCCGCCAATTCATCGCTGACCATAACTGCTGCAGGCGTCTCAATCATAATTCCCTGCTCCGGAAGCTGATAAGGAACCTCTGCCTTCGTTAGTTCCTCCTCTACTTCCTTCACAATTACAAATATCTTCTCTATTTCCTCTACAGAAGTAATCATCGGATACATCACTGACAGATTGCCATATGTGGCTGCCCGAAGCAGAGCCCGAAGCTGTACCTTGAATATCTCCGGCTGTTTCAGGCAGATACGGATTGCCCGGTATCCCATCGCAGGATTCTCCTCCTGTCCCAGATTCAGATAATCCACCTGTTTATCGGCGCCAATATCCAGAGTACGTATGATCACCTTCTTGCCTGCCATCATCTGCAGCACCTGCTTATACGCTTGGAACTGCTCTTCTTCTGTTGGAAGATCATTCCGTCCAAGATATAAGAATTCACTTCGGAACAATCCGATTCCACCGGCATCATTTTCCAACACATATCCTACATCACCTACACTTCCGATGTTCGCATAGATGTTGATCTGCCTTCCATCCAGCGTCACATTCTCTTTCCCTTTCAGGTTCTGTAGAAGATGCAGTTTCTCTTCTTCTTCCCGCATCCGCTCTTTTGTCTGTGTACAGACCTCCTCGGACGGCTCAAGTATAAACTCTCCTCGGAATCCGTCTACTACTCCCTGCACACCTGTCTGAATCTCTTCCAGATCTATCGGAACCCCGATCAGCGCCGGAATATTCATCAGGCGCGCCAGGATTGCCGTATGAGAATTCGTAGAGCCATGTACCGTCACGAATGCAAGAATCTTCTCTTTATCCATCTGTACCGTCTCACTGGGACTTAAATCATCCGCCACGATAATGGATGGCTTTATGGATGCAAGGTCTACCTCTCCTTGTCCAGTCAGATTCTTGACCAGTTTGTTAGAGATATCCTTTACATCTGCCGCTCTTGCTTTCATATAGTCATCATCCATACTTGCAAACATCTCCGAGAAATTATCCCCGGTAACTGCTACTGCATATTCTGCATTTACCATCTCTGTACAGATCATATTCTGGATTGCATCCAGATAGTCTTCATCCTCTAACATCATCTGATGCACTTCGAAAATAGCAGCACTGGCTTCTCCCACTTCTTTTACTGCTTTATCATAGAGTCCCTGAAGCTGTTTCTGCGCCTGTTCGCCTGCCTTCTCAAGTCTTGCCAGTTCACTTTCTGCATCCTCTATCTTTAGCCGCTTCACCTGATAATCATCATTCTTCAGGACTACCACCGGTCCTGTCACGATTCCTTTATATACTGATTTGCCTATATATGTTTTCATCTACTATTATTCCTTACCGATACCATATTAATTCTTTTCGTTTTCTATACTATTCTTTTAGTATAGCAACGGAAAGACAGATAGTCAAAAAGAAAGCCCTGGTTCGAGATCTCTTTCCACACTTTTAATATCGTATGAGATGTAACAAAGTTCACTTTTTATTATATACAATAACTGCGGCCAGCAATCCTAACACACCAAGCCCGATCGTTACCCATACCGCACACCAGTATTCTTCTACACTGCCTGCGCCTGACAACATCCCGGAAGCCGCCAGAAGATGCGTGGGCAGAAACTTTCTCGCCTTCGGAATCAATCCAACGACATAACTGACCAAAGCGATACCTCCTGTCGCTGCCAGCACTGCTGAACTGGTCTGAAACACCGTTGACATCAGCAGCATAACTGCAATCAGCCAGATCCCCAGAATCCATACACACGCAGCCGCCAATCCTAGATGCGAAGCAATTCCATTTTCCCAGAAATACCAGTTATATCCATAGGTGATCCCGTAGCATAGCCAGTAGCACACCGTCCATGTTGCGGTCATGATACAGCCCTTCGCCAGAATGACCTTCCATCTTGCCAGCCCCTTTGTCAGCATATTAATTAACGTCCCTTTCTGATATTCTGCTGTTAGAATCCCGCCAAACATCAACAGGAATATCACCATAGCAATCGGAATATTCTTGTAGAACTGCGTCCAGGATGTCATGGCATCTACCTTCACCGCTGCCACCGTAAGCCCCGTCTCCTTCAGACTATCCGCCATCATCTCCATCATCCACGGAGTCAGTTTCGCAACTGCTGGATTCATAATACCGAACAGACTGAATAGAACCAAAAGAATCGCCAGCCTGCCAGTGCGAATCAGTTCAACCCACTCCTTTTTCGTAAATGCAAGAAAGGCTCTCATTGTCCTACCACCTCCATGAATAGATTCTCAAGTGTCGTCTCCAGCATCTCTATGCTTCTTATAGCCATGTTATTTTTTACTACGAATTCCATAGCATGCGTCATATTTTTCTCCACATATTTCATATTGTTTTGCATGTTATTTCCCATATTCCTCTCACAGAGAACTTTATAACCACCTTCACTTACGGTGCCTGGAAAATACTTTAAAAATAACGCCACATCTTCCTTCCGATAGAACTCAATCTGGAATCCTCTTCCTTGCCGCTGACTCCGAATCTCCTCAAGTGTTCCTTGAAATTCAAGTTTTCCGTTATGAAGAAATGCAATCTTATCGCAGATTCGTTCCACATCTGACAAAATGTGTGTTGAAAACAGTACTGTAGTATGCTCTTTTACAGTATGCAGAATATCCAGAATCTCTTTTCTCCCTACCGGATCAAGAGCAGAAGTCGGCTCATCACAGATCAGGAGTTTCGGTCGATTAAGCAGCGCCTGCGCAATCCCAAGCCGCTGTTTCATTCCTCTGGAAAACCCTTGAACCCTCTTCTTCCTTTCAGATAAGCCTACAAGTTCCAGCATTTCCTCGGATCTTCGCCGAATTTCCCGTTTTTCCATACCTGTAATCTCACCGCATAATTCCAGATACTCTATCGGCGTTAAGAATCCATAGAACTCTGGCACATCCGGCAGATAGCCAATAAATTGATTGGTATGATTCTGTCCATAGCAAACCTGCTTGCCATTCACCGTTATCACACCCGTATCCGCTCTTAACAATCCGAGAATTATCTTCATAGTGGTCGTCTTCCCGGCACCATTCTGCCCGATAAAACCATAGACCGTATGCTCCGGAATACAAAACTCGAGATTCTCAATAACCCTATGCTGCCCGAATGACTTGGACACATGGGAAAGTGTTAATACATCCATTTAAACATCTTCCTTTCCCAATAAAAAATATAACACCGGACCGATAAATTCCATCCCCACAATTACAACAATAAGCCACAGGATTCTATTGCCACGCTTATAATGATTGTGAGTCAGAATATGCCATATTGATATAGCAAGCAATGTAAATTCCGCGATAATCAACGGGATGATGAATGGTAGAACTTCCTTAATATTCATGTCTCTCTCCTCCTGTATCATGCAAATCTGATATGTTCTTCGTTCCATATTATTATACTTCCCTTTTCATCAGATACTCAATGGACGCGCACGATACTTTGCGATACAAAGTCAACCATTAAGAAACGGGGACGGGGGTTTTTTCAATTTCCCCCGTCCCCGTTTTGTCTGCGTTCTATTTCCATTATAAGCAGGATTCTTTCACAATCCGCCCCCTCCATCGCATCAACTTCCATGATCTCGTTCAACCTCGCGATCCTTGGAAGCAGCGTATTACGATGTAACTTCATCTTTGCCGCGGTCGAAGCCACATTGCGCTTCATCCGCAGGTACCAGTAGAGTGTATCATAGAGTTCTTTTCCTTTTTCCAACTCCTCTTTATTGATGATTTCCAGTTCCTCAAGATAGACTGATTCCTGTTCCATCCTCTCACTAATACATTCAACTGCCAGTTCGTGATAATAATTTTCTATCAGCCGGACTTTTTCCCGTTCTTTTCTCTCCCGAGCAATCCTCATCACTCGTTCCTGTAATTTACAGTTTTCTTCTTTACTTGACACGTCCCCGAAACCATTTCCGACTAAGATACGCCCGTCCGAATCCCTCATGCATTTTCTACAGATACTGATCAGCCGTTTTCTGTCTTCTTTTCCCTGAATACGGGATACAAACATTTTTTTCCCATCCGGGAGCTCCGGTATTCCCTGGAATCCATCATCCTGTTTTAATGCACTATGGATTCGCTCAAGATCCCCTATATTCTCTGCGATCAACCACAAATAATCCGGATATTCACTCGTCACTCCCTGTAAGAATTGTTTTTTCATACTGTAATTCTTAAGCAGGATATCCATAAGCTGCTCCGCCGTCTTCGCTGATATTCCAGGCATTACGTATGCGACAAATTTCCCCTGTCTATCCGGATACTCTTTTTCAATCTTTCTGGCTTCTGTCTCCGGTGTGATCTGATGAAAGCCTGCACTGGCAGTGAGATGCCCATGCTTATCATATTCACCGATCGGTATCCCCGTATACTCCCAGATTTCTCTTAGGATATCCTGTTCAGAGTTCCCGGCATTGCTTCCCGACAGTACAATCTTATAACAGCAATTAATATCCACCTGCCGATCCTCTGAATTTTCAGCCTGTATCATTTCGATAAATGCAGCCAGCCTGGTCGAGATCTGTCCATGATCCGCATTGGAATAGTCCGTATCAACGGCAATATAAGGAAGATGCTTCTCTTCATTTACAAACTTACGGATATAGAAAGATTCTGCTCCGGTAGAATGACATCCCGTCAGGATTACCTCCACTACCCCATCCACGTGATATTCGTCAATAATCTCACTGAGCAGTTCAATCCGGTTGTCATTCGGCGTCATGATCGAACATCCTGTTGACAGGTATTTTCTGGCAATCGCCCCGTAGATATCATCTGTATCTTCTTCCACCATCGTAGACAACGCACGCACACCGCTGCAATTCTCCGTTGCTACCACAACACCACCATTCTTCTCAATCGCACGGATTACCTTAAGACTGTCTCCTCCGACCGGACAGCCGGTCACAAGAATCCTTACTCTCTTGTCTAGTTTCTTTCCCTGTTCATATTCCTCCAGAATCTTATCCCGGACACCTGCCACAATTTCCGGTGTCGTCTGAAAATCAAAACGATACTTGCTCCCCAGCACCATCCTCTGTATATCCTCTCCAGACACAGGTGCCGGATCCAGTTTCATAACTTCACATAGGTTCTTAAGGGATGTACGAATCTGATTGTTAAGATGAACCGCATCCCGGATCATCTTCTCGGTGATCACCACATGGAAGAACTCCTCCAGATACTCTTTTGCGCGTATGACCTCCTTTTTCCAGAATTCATAGCCGCGCTCAGACTGGCTGTTCGGGAGTTCCATAACATGAACCGCTTTGAATTCCATCATCATCTCATACATCTTTTTCTTCCCGTCACATGTCGTCTCTCCGATCACCAGATCTGTAAAATGAAAAAGAGGACATTTATCCGTGACTGCGAACCCATAACTGGACTTCACAAGCGGACACATACTTTTCGGCATAACTTTCTCAGCCGCGGGGATTGTCTCGTCCGCAAACGAACATAAAGCCACCGGAATTGCTCCGGCGGCAATCGCAAGTTCCGGCGGGAAGTATGCACAATACATTCCCACAACCGGAATCCCCTTATCTTTATATTCTTTTATCTCCAGAAAAGATTTCCTTCTCTGTTCACCAAATTCACGAAATACTTCCGGCAACTCCTGTACAATCTTCATAGTCAGTTTTGCTCCTTATTCCCTGTCCCGAGGCATCATTCATCATGATAAATGCCAGTAATTCTCTGGATATTACATGATCGTTTACATCAGTTTCCAGACACTCTTTAATCTGTTTCAACCGATAAACCAGCGTATTTCGATGGATATGCAATGCCTTCGCTGCTACAGTAACATTATTCTCACAAAGCAGATAGGTTTTTAATGTGTGATACAGTTCCGTATGATTTTTCTCATCTTCCAGAAGCAGTCTATCAACGGAATAATCGCTTAAGCCAGCCTTCTCGATCAGTGATGCCGTATAAGTATAAAGCCCCTGCATAGACCATTCCTTTTCCCGCCGCATGACGGCAATCGTCCGAGATTCTCTCGCCAGCGCCATTCTTTTCAGGATGTTCTTCCTGCTCTTACACAGATAAATCTTCGAAAACACTTCACTGATACAGCACTTTATCTTCTCTGCCCCAATCTTTTCATAGATAGCAGACACATCTCTATTCGTTAAACGGTACAACAACAGGAAGACTTCTTCCTTCTCCTCATACAGATACATACAGCCCCATATATTACGCAGTCTGGCAATCGTCTCTTCTATCCTGCCATCCTTCTTACACAATAACGCAGCAATGTATTTCTCTTCCGGACAGTTCTTTTCCCCTGTCATCTTCGAAGCATCATCTTCAAAAAGCGTCCATCCAATCATATGCTCTCTCAGTGATTGAGTAAGAACATATTGCCTCTGTTCCTCCTCAAAATAACGCTTTACATTCTGTGCCAGAATCGTCCCCAATTCCTGAATAATCTCTTTTTCTTCTTTCTCATATGCCAGTACGATATAACCGGCAGCCATTCTGCCACTATATACAGTCGTTATGCATAAATATCTGTCACTGATTCCTTCTTTTTCAAATATGATCTCATAGTCTTCCAATATAAGATGCTCTTTTTCCACCGACATAGGGAATAGATTACTCCACAGACCGGAGTATGCCAATATTCTTCCTGTCCCTGATACGAACGCAACCCCTGCGTTCGTATATTGGTCAATTCCTTCTGCTATGCACCCAAGCACCGACGTTTCAAGCATGGCTTCAAATATTATCTTGTAACAATTCTCAATTTCAAACATAAATATTCACTCCATTATGAATATTATTTCTTAGAAAATTGCATTTGTCAAATAGATTTTAAGCGCGTTATCCGCCAGTTATCGACTTGCTCTATGATTGATTTTTATCAATCATTAAGATAAATTCTCTACCAAAGCCTCCACGGCAATCTTTACATTCTCCAAAGAAGTGGCAAGATTCAATCGGATGAATGTCCCGAATCTCTCTCCGCCAAACCAGTCGCCAAAGTCTACCGCAAGACGGCACTTCTTCTGAACCACTTCTTTCATCTCAGAAGCACCCAGATACGCACCCAGATCCACCCAGCAAAGATAGGTTCCCTCCAGAGGTGTCACCACCGCCTGCGGGAGTTTTGCGGCAAACTCTGCTTGTAAATATTCATAGTTCTCTGCAATCTGCTTTTTCACTTTCTCCAGCCACTCTTCACCCTTCTCATAGGCTGCCTGGGCTGCCACATAACCGAATGCATTCCCGCCGATCACTCTGTTTCCCTGTGTATACGCATCCCATTTTTCCCGAAGTCTCTCATCCGGAATGATCACGATAGAGTTCTGACCTCCTGCAAGATTGAATGTCTTGGACGGTGCAGTCAAAGTCACGATGAGTTCCTGATAATCTCCAATCGAAAGTGACGGGATATGCGGATTCTCCCCGAATATCAGATCCTGATGAATCTCATCGGAAATGATATACACTTGATGCTTTCTACATATCTCGAACAGCTGCTTTAGTTCTTCTTCCTTCCAGACTCTGCCCGCAGGATTATGCGGTGAACAGAGAATGAATAGTTTCACATGCTTGGAAACGATTTTCTCCTCAAAGTCTTGATAGTTAATCGTATATCTTCCATTCTGATTGATAAGGTCTGAACAGATCAGTGTTCTATGATTGTTCTTAACGGCATTCAAGAATGGATAATATACAGGTGTATTGACGATTACCGCATCTCCCGGTTCTGTAAACATCTGCACCAGCCAGTGGAATCCTGCCACGACTCCCGGTGAAAACCGTATCCACTCCTTCTCTACCTCATATCCATGACGCTTCTTCTCCCAGTTTATAAATGCCTGATAATATTCCTCCGGGATCTTGTAATATCCATACACGCCTAACTGCACATATTCTTCCAGTGCATCCACAACACACTGTGCTACCCGAAAATCCATATCCGCAACCCACATTGCATGAAGGCCTTCTTCACCGAACATTCCTGTCTGTCCATCCCACTTATTACAATTCGTGTTCTTCCGGTCTACATATATGATCTCTTCCATCTCTCTATCTCCTTTCCAATCTTCCCATACATCCATAATATCCAATCGCTGCAAATGCACCCGCCGCGCCGGCAAGCACATCATCATCGAACCGGTAATCCGGACTGTGAAGTCCCGGAATCTCTTCTTTCTCCACCGGTCTGATTCCGATAAACATATATACGGACGGTACTCTGCTGCTATATTCTGCGAAATTCTCGCCTCCAAGATTATCTTCTTCAATGATATATACTTGTCTACTGCCAAGAACTTCTGCTGCTGCATTCTTCACTCCATCCAGAAGATCCTGTGAATTCTCTACTGAGCCTCCATGAATCTGGACATCCACTTCACAAGATGCACCATATACTTCACATACGGCCTTCGCTTCTTTCTGAAGTTCCTCTCCCATCTTTTCCAGGGTCTCCCGCTTGGTTGCTCTCATTGTACCACCAAATTCGCATGTTTCGGGAATAATATTTCTCACGTTTACGTCTCCTGCCTGCATATAAGTAACAGACATGATCTTCGAATCTGTACCGCGGATCTTCCTTGCCAGGATTGCCGGGATATGCTGGTAGATCTCGCCTGCTGCCGCGATAGGGTCTATCGTCTGCTCCGGCCAGGATGCATGTCCTTTTCTGCCAATGACTTTAACCTTGAATGTTCCGACACATCCGAATGCATACCTTCTTGCAATTCCGATCTTGCCACTCTCTACAGAAGGCCAGCCATGTGCCGCAAATGCCATATCAACAGAAGGATTCTCAAGGACTTTATCTTCGCCAATCAGGGTATCCGCACCTTTGCCGACCTCTTCTCCCGGCTGGAATACAAACTTGATACAGCCGCCCCATTCCTCACGGATATCGGATAAGATCTTCGCCGCGCCGATGATCCATGTGGCATGTCCATCATGACCGCACGCATGCATACATCCCGTATTCTTAGACTTATAATCAAGTTCCAGATTCTCTTCTATCGGAAGTGCATCAATATCTGCCCTTAGAAGAATCGTTTTCCCTTCGGATCTTCCTCCCTTCATAACGGCAACAATCCCTGAACCTCCCGCTTTGTGTTCATACACTTCCAGTCCCGGTATCTTCTTAAGTTCCCGACTGATAATCTCATGAGTCTTGGGAAGTTCAATGCCTAGTTCTGGATACTGATGGAGTTCATGTCTGATCCGTACCAGTTCCGGCTCTATCTCCTTTGCGGTCTTTTTCATTCTTTCAATTACCGCTTTCTGTTCCAATGCCTCCACGCTGCGACCTCCTTTTTCATACTCATTCGAGCATCCCGTAATACATGCCTTCGGCTGGTGGGCTCTGCCCGATAATGTATATATTTTAAGGCCCGCACACAGATATGCGGACCTTCTCATTCGAACTTTATTCCCGGGAAGCAATGAGCCAGACAGCCGTGCTTGCACGGATATCTGGCGAATGCCGCGAGGGTCAGATACCCCGCAGCCTGCTGCCGGGTATCTGACTATCGATTCACAAAATTCAGGAACTGCTGAAGTCTCGGATTCTCCGGGTGGTCGATAATCTCCTCCGGGGTTCCGTCTGCTGCAATACGCCCACCGTCCATGAACAGAATCCGGGTTGCTACCTCTCTGGCGAACCCAATTTCATGTGTTACAAGAATCATCGTGGTTCCGTCTTCCGCAAGAGACTTGATTGTATTCAATACTTCTCCTACCAGTTCCGGATCCAGTGCGGAGGTCGGCTCATCGAACAATACCACATTCGGATTCACCGCCAGGGCTCTTGCAATCCCTACTCTCTGCTGCTGTCCACCGGATAATTTGGATGGATAAAAGTCTTTTCTCTCTCCCATTCCTACCTTATCAAGAAGTTCAAGAGCAATCTTTTCCGCCTCATCCTTTGATTTTTTCTGGACAACAATCAGTGCCTCCATGACATTTTCAAGGGCTGTCTTATTCTTGAAAAGATTATATCCCTGGAATACCATCGACGAATGCTTACGCAATTCAATAACATCCCTCTTCGTATGATGTTCGGCATCTACCGTAACATCACCAATTGTGATCCGTCCCTTTGTCGGTACCGTCAGATAATTCAGGCATCTGAGCAAGGTGGATTTACCGGTTCCTGATGGTCCAAGTATTGCAATTACTTCATTCTTATTGATCGTAAGATTGATATCCGTCAGGACCTTCGTATCTTTATCAAATTCCTTATATAGATGCTCAATCTTTACCAACTGTGTTTCTGTTCCCATAATTTTCTCAATCTTTCTGACTTAAATTATTCTTGAATCAACTGTGTCATATCTGCATACATCCACTTTTCAGTGATCTTAGCAATCGTTCCGTCGTCCAGCATCTCCTGGATAACCTTATTAAGTTCTTCTGCGAGTTCTGCTCCTTCATCCGTCTTTGGCAGGAAATATGCTACGTTATTTGCCATCAGATTCTCTTCAAAGAATCGGAAATCAGCTTCTTCATTGTTGTGTGAAAATGCATTTACATTCGTTGTTGTGTTAGCATAAGCATCAATTCTTTCAAGCATCAGGTCGTTCATACCTACTGCGCTGTCCTCATAAAGTTTTACCTCAAATCCAATCTCAGCGCCAAGATCTTCGATAATTGTCTGTGCTGCCTGTCCGTTTGTACAACCAACAACCTTACCCTTAAGATCCTCTACTGTCTGGTAACTGCTGCTGTCGTTAACGATTACACACTGTGCATCTCCATAATATGGAATCGTTGCATTATACTTCTCTGTTCTCTCCGGCTTAACTGCTGTACAGTTGGCAACCACATCTGCACGGGCTGTGTCAAGTTCTCCCCACATAGCATCAAATGCTGCCTGCTTTACTTCAACTTCCCAGCCTGTACGCTCCTCGATCTCAGCCCACATCTCAGCATCAATACCTGTCCATGTACCGTCATCTGCCAGAAGTGTATATGGCTCGCCTGTTCCTGAAGTTACAAGGGTTACTTTCCTGTCTGAATATCCTGTGCCTGATCCCTCGTCGGATTCTTCCGTCTTTGCGGTAGTCTCTTCTTTCTCAGAATCATCGGAACTGCTGCTTCCACATCCAACTACAAATGTCATTGTCATTGCAGTCACTAATAATGCTGCTAATAAACGTTTTTTCATGATACTTTTCTCCTCTTCTTATAAAAATACTCTATATCTTAACAGATCCCCATCGCGGTTCCCCGTTTAAGATCCCATCTAATACATCGTCTCGCACTTTTTCTCCAGAAACTTATGTACCAGTCCAAGCACAAATATGATTACCCAGTAAATGAGCATGACTGCTGCATAGATTTCAAAATACCGGAAGGTTCTTGCACCCTCTATCTTAGCCGCACCCATAAGATCCGGAACACCAAGCATAAATGCCAGCGATGTCTGCTTGATCAGATTGATGATATCATTGAACAATGGAGGCAATGCAACACGAACCGCCTGCGGAATGATAATCCGGTATACCAGTTGGAAATTAGTCATTCCAAGCGAATACGCCGCTTCTTTCTGCCCTTCATCCACAGAGAGAAGCGCTCCTCTGATACTCTCTGACATGAACGCTCCCATATTCAGACTCATGACTACAGCAACCGCGATCAACGGCGTCATATCACGGACGAATGCGCTGTAAAGGGCGATTCCATAATAGAAGAAATACAACTGTGCCACGATCGGGGTTCCTCTCATGATCGAAACATACACCCGCGTGAACTGATACAGCGCCGGTATCTTGTAGTACCCGATGACAGCGATAATAACTCCCACTAACAAAGCAAAAATCGTTGCCGCAATCGTCAGCTCGAATGTGACATTAACCTTGCTTGCAATAACCGGGAGAACCTCCAAAAAATAACTCACTTTAAACATCTCATCTACTCCAAACTTTCTATTAGACTTTCTAACTAAATACAGTACCATTCTAACTTTTTTGACATTTTTTTCATCGTCATTTATTTACAAACCGAAAAATTTATTTTGTAATCTTCGCACATTTTCTATGAGAATCTCTATTTATAGATATTTTCTATCTACACATCGCACCACTGAGCATAGCAACATCTCATCCTCGCTTATTATAGAAAGATAATTATGAAGCAACCATACGCCGCGGAAAGATAATAATATACACAAAAAAACGGCAGACACCACACAACAAAAATATGGTACTGCCATCTTTTAAGCATCATAATCCCAAATCTTCTATGACTCTGTCACAGATATTTTCATAAAAAAGACTGCCTCAGTCTCTTGTATTCATCACTCTCTTCTAATACCGCAAAGGCAGGGTGTGCAAATGTCTGTGCCAAACTATCCCATACAACTTTCCGGTCTCTCGGTGCATCCGGTCCAAGATCAAGTGCCTCAAACCAGGAATCCATCGCATCAAAGAAGGCATCTCCATGCAGTTTCATATTCTGGTCCAGCAACAGATAACGAATCACCTCAGAATATCTCTTCAATCTCTCCAGCGCTTCCGCTGTCTTTTGCTGCATACACAATACAATCGCCGCCATATACTGATAATTCGCCGCAACATTCGGATGAAGATGCTCCAGATCAAAAGCCTCCGCCACCGAATCTATCCTCCGCATCGTTTCCTCGCAGACCTCCGACTGTCCAGCATGAAGCATCAGATATTGTGTTGCGCTACTGACCAAGCTGTTCAGATGCATATACATACTGATCTGCGTAAAACGATTCGCCTTCTCTGGCTCTCCTGCCATCTGATATGCCTGAATCAGGCAACCATCCCCCTGATTCGCAAGACGATAAGGATTCAGCGTCTCTTCCAGAATCTCAATCGTCTCCTGCGCTCTGCCACACTGCAAGGCGAATATCGCCTTAAGTAATGACGCATCATTACAGATTCCCACATCCCCACAATTAGCTATAATATGATCGCATAGTTCAGATGCCGACATCAGGATCTCCCTCTGCCGCTCCTCCTTTGCCAACATAAAATGATTCAGCCACAGAACACAGATCTGGAACAGAAACGGATAACAAGAATAATACTTCTTCACCAGTTCCCGGCTTTTTTCCATCACTTCTTCAAATGGCTCCTTTCCAAAATCCTCCGCCAGTTCATGATAGATCTTCTGTATCTGCTCCCTGCTTAACTGTGACTCATATCCCAGCAATTCATCAATGGATACATCAAAGAATGTCGCAAGTGCCGGAAGCAGCATAATATCCGGCATACTAAGCCTGGTCTCCCACTTCGAAACAGACGCCTTCGTCACTCCCACAAACGTTGCTAATTCCTCCTGCGTAACGCCTTTCTCACGGCGCAGACGGGTAAGATTATCCGAAAAATTCAATTGATTCATTCCGACAGCCTCCTCCTGTTATCTCTGCTAGATAAGCACTTTTCTTCTTATATGTGATAATTATACTCTACTTCAGATGACATCCTCAATAGATGAAGGCGATACTTTTCGATACAAAATCAACCAGCAGGAAATGGGGACGGGGGAAATTGAAAAAACCTCCGTCCCCATAGAATAGTATTCGATATATATGTACATTCTATCTTTGAAGTATCTAAGCAAAGGAGTATGCACGCATGAAAGAGACGAAATCTTCTTTTACGACAGAAAAACCGATTGATTATACGGAGACTAAAGATGCTTATGATGGTAACCTGCGTTCTGACGAGAATGTTAAATCCGCAGAACCTCTGCCGGAAACTAAACGACCACGGAAGGATGGACCGGGAGGGGAGTAAATGGGAATTTAGTTCTTGAAGAGTGTATGTGGAGTGTACGGCAGAGAGGGGCAGTATGGGCGTTCATATCCGACTCCAATCGCCTACAATTCGTAGGTTCAAAAGAGGTCTGGAATCAGGAATCGAATGTAATCGTCGGAGAAAATCTGAAA
>NZ_JBNPMC010000056.1:0-17762 GCF_050313795.1 Bariatricus sp. SGI.154 | reverse complement strand
CTTTCCGACACCATCAAGACAGGTTACGAATGCATTTCCGCCGGATTCATGGGTGCTGATCTCTTCACCAGCCCAGAAAGCGAACAGTGTAACACTGAGGGCAGAATTCTGTGCAAGAGTCTTGCTGACAACCTGCCCTTCCTGATAGGATACCTCATCTTTCAGTTTCAAAACTTCTGCTTTTTTAATGTTTTTCATTAGAGTAGACATCATTTTTCTCCTTATAAATGTTCTGTTTTTCTTATGATACCACAAAATATGAAAGATATAATAAAATACAAGATCATTTCGTATATAAATGAAAAAACAGGTGGTTATCACTGCAAAATAGCCCCTCTATATTGCCAAACGAGCAGTTGATATTGACGGTTGTTCGTTTTTTTTCTATCTTTAATAAAAATTAAACAAGTGTAGCGAGAAGCAAGTTGTATAGATAAAGGAGAAAGTACGAATGGGTGAAATCTATGATGTGATTATTCTAGGAGCAGGTCCTGCTGGGCTGGCAGCAGGATTGTATGCAGGAAGAAGCCGTCTATCTGCTCTCATTATTGAGAAGGGACAGGATGGTGGTCAGATAGCGGTCTCGGATGAGATTGAGAATTATCCGGGACAGAAGGTGGAAGGAGAGTCTGGTGCATCTCTGATTGCAAGGATGACAGAGCAGACTGAACGATTCGGAACTAAGCGCGTAACGGATACGATTACAGAAGTAGTTCTGGAAGGAGAAATAAAGGTATTGAGAAGTGCAAGGGCTGAGTATCAAGCGAAAAACGTGATTATTGCGACCGGTGCGCATCCAAGACCGATTGAATGCAAAGGCGAGGCAGAATATATAGGAAAGGGTGTATCCTATTGTGCAACCTGTGATGCGAATTTCTTCGAGGATCTTGAGGTATATGTAGTCGGAGGCGGAGATTCCGCAGTTGAAGAGGCAATGTATCTTACGAAATTCGCAAGAAAAGTTACTTTGATCCACAGAAGAAATGAACTTCGTGCGGCAAAGTCCATACAGGAGAAAGCCTTTAAGAATCCCAAACTTGAGTTCATGTGGGATACTATTGTAGAAGAACTTGGCGGAGATGAGATTCTGTCCGAGATGACAGTGAAGAACGTGAAAACAGGAGAAACTACCAGGATTGTAGCAGATGAAGAGGACGGCCTGTTCGGTCTTTTTGGGTTTGTCGGCACTCTTCCGAATTCTAAGTTGTTCGAAGGAATCATTGATATGGATGAGCGTGGATATATTAGGACGGATGAAGATATGCATACGAATATTCCGGGAGTATATGCGGCAGGGGACGTAAGGATTAAGAGCCTGAGACAGGTAGTAACAGCGGTGGCTGACGGAGCGATTGCGGCGGTACAGGTTGAAAGAAGTATGCAGGGATAATATTGACAGAGGCACAAAGGAGAAAAAGGAAGATGGAACATCAAAATGCATGGCTATCCTATGAGAAGGATGACCAAGAGAAACTTCAGGTATTATGTGAGAAATATAAACAGTACCTTGATTGGGGAAAAACAGAGCGTGAATGTGTCCGCTATACGATACGACTGGCAAAGGAAGCAGGATACCGGGACATAAAGGAAGTGATTCGTAACGGAGAGATTTTAGAACCAGGCGACAGAGTCTATGTAGTGAATATGGAGAAAGCGGTTGCATTGTTCCAAATTGGAAGAAGAGGTCTCGAAGAGGGAATGAACATACTTGGAGCACATATCGACTCACCGCGTATCGATGTGAAGCAGAATCCACTTTATGAACTGGATTCCTTTGCATATCTGGATACACATTATTATGGAGGAATCAAGAAATATCAGTGGGTAACGACACCACTTGCGATTCATGGAACGGTTGTTAAGAAGGATGGAACAGCAGTGAAGGTGTGCATTGGAGAGCAGGAAGAAGATCCGGTATTCGTCATTACTGATATTCTGGTGCATTTGTCAGCGATGCAGATGGAGAAGAAAGCGTCTGAGGTGATTGAAGGAGAAAAACTGGATCTTCTGATTGGCAATTGCCCAATCCCTGAGGAGAAGGAAGACGCTGTAAAGAAGAACGTACTTCGTCTGTTAGAAGAGGCATATGGAATTGAAGAGGCAGATTTCTATTCGGCGGAACTGGAGATTGTACCGGCAGGAAAAGCGCGTGATTGTGGTTTCGACCGAAGTATGATACTGGGATATGGGCAGGATGACCGTATCTGTGCATTCACTTCACTGGAAGCAATGCTGGCGATGCAGGAGACGGATAAGACGCTTTGCTGTCTGCTGGTGGATAAGGAGGAGATAGGAAGTGTGGGCGCAACAGGTATGGCGTCCAGATTCTTTGAGAATGCAGTGGCAGAACTTGTAGCCCTGACCGAGGGAGAATCAGAACTTAAGGTTAGAAGGACGCTTCAGAATTCTCGGATGTTGTCTTCTGATGTCAGTGCAGCCTATGATCCGATGTTTGCAGAGGTGTTTGAAAAGAGGAGTGCAGCCTTTTTTGGAAGAGGCATGTCTTTTAATAAATTCACCGGAAGCAGAGGAAAGAATGGCTCTAATGATGCCAATGCAGAATTTATCGCAGATATTCGCCGAATCATGGATGAGGCAAAGACGGCATATCAATTTGCCGAACTTGGACGCGTAGATGTTGGAGGCGGTGGAACGATTGCGTATCTGACTGCGAATTATGGTATGGAAGTAATTGACAGTGGAGTCGCAGTACTGAATATGCATGCGCCATATGAAGTCAGCAGCAAGGCAGATATCTATGAGGCTGTAAAGGGATATCGTGCATTTTTGAAAAATGCATAGAGGGATGATATGAAGAATACTGCGGGGAAATGTGTTATAAAAGATTATCTGATTATTGTGGCAGGAATGGCAGCGGGGAGCGTGGGAATCTACTTTTTCCTGATTCCAAGTGGAATTATCATGGGAAGTATTACAGGTCTTGCAATGATACTGGTGAAGATTTTGCCGACATCATTGTCAATGATGACACTTATTCTCAATGTAGTTTGCCTGATCGTTGGCTTTGTGGTTTTGGGGAAAGAGTTTGGGACAAAAACAGTATTGGCTTCGGTATTAGCGCCTGTATTCTTATATATTTTTGAAGAGGTATTTCCGAATCATAATTCATTTACAGGTGAAATTATGCTGGATGGACTGATTGCAATACTGATCATCGGTGCAGGTCAGGCTCTGCTATTCTGTGTAAATGCATCTAGCGGGGGGATGGATATTCTGGCGAAAGTTTTGAATAAGTATACGCATCTGGAATTGGGAAAGGCAGTTGCAGTCATAGGAATGGTTATCGTTGGCAGTTCCGTATTGGTGTATGATATCAGGACTGTAATCATTGGACTTTTCTTTACTTACTGTAGTGGTCTTGTTGTAAATGAATTCCTGAATGGATTTTCCCGTAAGAAAAGAGTGTGTATTATATCAGAAAAATCTAAGGAACTGAAGGATTATATTCTGTATGAGATAAACAGAGGTGTCACTGTGTATGATGTGGTAGGTGCTTATCAGAACAAAAGCAGGAAGGAACTGGTAACAATACTGAATCAGAATGAATATGTGCTTCTCATGCAGAGGATATATGAAGTGGATGAACGGGCTTTTGTCACAGTTTCCTCAGTAAGTGAAGTGGCAGGCAGTTGGAATGGAAAAGGATAAAGGAGCAATAATATGGACGAAAAACAGAAGCACGGATTTATATTGGATCATATCAGAGAACTTCCGGAGATAAAAGCAGTTCTTTATCAGATGCACTATGAGAAAAACGGCGCAAAGCTTATGTGGCTTAAGCGCAGAGAAGAGAATAAGACATTTGCGATTGCGTTTAAGACGCTTCCAAGCGACGATACGGGAGTATTTCATATATTAGAGCATTCTCTTCTCTGCGGTTCTGAAAAATATCAGATGAGTAAGCCTTTCGTGGAGATGATTAAGAGTTCGCTTCAGACGTTTATGAATGCGTTTACATTTCCGGACAAGACCATGTACCCGGTGTGCAGCCGCAATCATCAGGATTTTCTGAATCTGATGGATGTGTATCTGGATGCGGTGCTGCATCCTCTCTGTGTTACGAAAAAGGAGATATTTCTTCAGGAGGGATGGCACTATGAGATGGAGTTTGCGGAAGATGAAGTGACATGTAACGGTGTTGTATATAATGAGATGAAAGGAGTATACGCATCTCCGGATGCGACGATTGACAGTACGATGAATCGTCTTCTTTTTCCGGATAATTGTTATCGCTTTCAATCCGGTGGGGATCCGGAGCATATCACGGAACTGACGTATGAGAATTACATAGCGAATTATAAGCGGTTCTATCATCCGTCTAATGCATATATCATATTGGACGGAGATATGGAGATTGATGCAGTGCTTGCGAAGATTGGCAATGTTTTAAGTGAATATGACAGACTGGATATCGACAGTAAGATTCCGATACAGAAGCCGGTACGGTCGGAAGAGTGCATCTGCTCTTATGAAGTTGGAAGTAATGAAGAGGCAGAACATAAGATGATTCTGGCTGGCGGATGGGTATATGGGCGTTTTGATGAACTTGAAAAAGATATAGCGTGTTCTGTACTTGCAGAGTTGCTTTGTTCATCTAACGAATCTCCTCTTAAGAGTGCAATCTTGGAGAAGGGACTGGCAGAAGATGTGGAACTTGGGAAAATTGATGGAATCCAGCAGTCCTATCTCAAACTTGTGATACGTAATACATCTGAAGAGAAGAAAGAAGAAGTGTGGGATACTATTTATACTACATTGAAAACGCTGGCTTCTCAGGGAATGGATCATAAGAGACTGGAATCCATATTAAGTCGTATGGAATTTAATATGCGGGAGAAAGAATCTGGAAGTTTTCCGGAGGGAGTTATGCATGCGATTCAAATGTTGGAGAGTTGCCTGTATGGGGGTGATCCGGCACAGAATCTGTGTTACAATCAGGTGTTTAGTTCTATTAGAAATAAGATAGAGAAGGGATATTTTGAACAACTAATAAAAGAGGTATTGTTAGAAAATCCGCATTACGCCAGAATATCCCTTCAACCCTCCAAAACGCTTGGAGAAGAGAAAAGAATCAGAGAAAGAGAACGGCTGCAGACAATCAAGGAGCAGTGGTCGGAAGAGGAGAGGCAGAAAGTTGTAGGTGAATTCCAGTATCTAAGAGAAGTGCAGGGAACACCGGATAGCCCTGAACAACTAGCGGCACTTCCGATGCTGTCCTTGTCTGATATCTCAGAAGAGGTAGAAGAGGTTTCACAGGTTGTTACAGAAGTAGAAGGTAATCAGGTTCTTTTGCAGAGGCTGGAGACAGAAGGGATTACACATATTACGTATTATTTTTCATTGGAAGATCAGACTTTGGAGGAACTTAGTAAAATATCTTTCCTTCGAACGCTTTTGGGACAGACGGAGACTAAGCATTATAGAGCGCTTGAACTTCAGGCAGAGCTGGAAGGGAGACTTGGACGTTTCCAGTCTTCTGTAGATGTATTTGCCAAGTGGGGACAGACTGATGAGTGTAAGCCATATCTGGTTATTAATGTGTCTGTATTGGATGAGAAGATAGAAGAAGCAGTAGAGATTATTGCGGAGGTTCTGACTGGTTCTAGTTTCTGTGATATACAGTATATCCGCAATAGGATACGGCAGCTTCGGATGTCAATGGAGCAGCATATATTGATGTCAGGAAATAGTTATGCGATGCGACGCATTGCAGCCGGATTCTCAGCCAGAGGTAAGGTGCAGGAAGCATTCCAGGGAATTCAGATGCTTCGATGGGTGCAGAAAATTGATGATCATTTTGATCAGGAAGGCGAGAAATTACTTCAGGATCTGGAACAGTTATGTAGAAGGATATTGGTAAAAGAGCGCGCAGTGCTTAGCGTTACAGGGAATACCAGTAACCTGTGGCTGACACGGCTGATTCAATTACTGCCAGATGGACCGAACCAGAAGGGTGAGGCGGTAAGGTATCCGGCAGCGGCTTCCGGGAAGATGGGAATCCAGATTCCGGCGGAGATTGGATTTGCAGGGAAGGGTGCGAACCTTAAGATATATGGAGCACAGTATCATGGAACTATGCAGGTGGCAGCGAGAATACTTACTTATGGTTATCTGTGGAATACGATTCGTGTAAAAGGAGGGGCATACGGTACAGGACTTAGCATATCGGAGAATGGAGATGTTACATTTACAAGTTTTCGTGATCCAAGTGCAGCCAATTCTCTGGAGGGCTTCAACGGAGCAGGAGCAGCGCTTCGAAGTCTCTGTGAGAGTGATGAGCCGTTAGACAGATATATTGTCAGTACTATAGCCTCGATGGAACCTCTCTTGAGCGTACGACAGAAAGGTATTCAGGCTGCAGAAGATTACTTAAGCGGAGTGACAGTTAAGATGCGGCAGAAGGTACGCAGCGAGATCTTGCATACGACCAGAGAAGAACTGATCTGGGTAAGTGATGTTCTGGATTATATCTGTGAGAACGCAGGAGTATGCGTGATAGGAGGAAAAACTTCTCTGGATGCTGTGGGTACAATTCTTAATCAGGTGGAGAATCTGTAGATAGGTATGGCAGCAAAATACATAGGACGAGGGAGGTGGTTGTCGAAAAATGCCGAATAGGTGTCGAAATCTTCCGAATAGACAGAACGTATTGAGAGATGGATTCGCTTTTGCTACGATTGTGAAGATAAAATGTGAGTAGAATAAACTTCTATTCATATCTAAGGAGCGTGAGAGCATGAAAGATAAGAAAAAGATTATTATTGGAGGGATAGTTGTACTGGTGTTATGTATCGGTATCGGCTGCGGCTATCTTGTATCCAGAAATGGCGGCATCGAAGAACTGCTTGATGGTACGCCGTTATCGGAGATCTTGGATAAAGATTCCAAGGATGGTGACAGTGAACTTGAAGACGGTTTGGATGCAGATGCAGCGGGAGCAGGTGGCGCAGGTGATGCGGGTGATGCAGGAGCGGCAGGTAATGGTACGACTAAGACCGGTTATGTGGATAACGGTGGGGCTCAGGTAAGTGGTACTAGCGCAAGCAACAGTTATAGTATTAAAATGAGTGATCTGTGCACGTTCTCAGACCCGTCGGGAATTAGTTTCGACAGAAGGTATGTGCTGCATGGCGGTTCCGATTGTATGCCTGCGAAGAGAGCAGCTAATCTGGGATATAGCTGTAAAGAAGCATATGTAGTGCTGTATGCTAAGGGAGGAAAGGCAGCAGGTGAATACGTGTGTTATGTGATGTCCAGTGAAGCAGAAGCAAAGGAATATGCATCTAAATTAGCAAAAAGTGGTTATAGCGGAGGCGGAATGAGTTGTGGAAACTGGGGAGATGTAACATATGTATATTCTTCCGGAAGTTATGTTCAGACATCTATTAATACGTATTATAGTAACGGTGCAATTAAGTCGGCAACTCCAGAGGCATATCTTGCTATGAGTTTTTACTTTGGTGGAATGAGCGAGTACAAGCCGTCTGCAAGTTCGAATGGTGGAAACGGAACAAGCAATCCGGGCAGTCCTGTAACACCGAATAATCCGAGCAATCCGAATAATCCGAACACACCAGATAATCCGAACACGCCGGATAATCCCAATATACCAGATAATCCAGATACACCGGACAATCCAAGTGTTTCAGATGAAAAGAGTATTGTGGTTACAGCGGAGCAGCTGACAGATAAGATTGAGGAAGCTAAGGCTACAATGAAGAACACTTACCAGATAGTAGTTACGGATAAATATACGTTCAAAGATCCGGAAGGTTTAGAGTATGATGAGCGTTATGTCTTATATGGAGGTTCTGACTGCGGAGGAGTTGTTGCGGCAGGTCAGAATGGAGCTGAAACATATAGTGCATATGAAGTCTTCTATCTTAAAGATGGTCAGCTTGTAGGAGCCTATAGATGTTTTGATGCTAAGAGTGAAGCTGATGCAAAACAAGTGAAAAATGCATTTGGGTCGATCGGTGAAGTGGATATACAGGGAAGAGTTGCTTGTATAAAGATGAACATAGCATTTGTGCAGCAATTTATTGAGTACTATGCACAGAATGGTTATAGTAAAGAAGCAACCCCGAAAGCATATATGCAGGCGATGGTATCCATGGAAAACTATAAGTTCTTCAAAAATCCGAATCCTGCAGAAGATCCGAATCCTCCGGTTCCACCAGTGACAGAACTGAAAGGTACTACACAGGATGAGGCATTTGCGGTAAAATTAAGTGACAGTTATACTTATGATGAGTCACAAGTACTGCCGCCAACATTCGAATACGATGTCCGTTACGTATTGTATGGTGATGAGACATGTGGATATGCTGTACAGTGTAATGCAACAGGATTCTATGAAATTCTGTATTGCGCAGATGGAAAAGCATTGAATGAGATTAAAGTTTATGTGATGGCTGACAGCGAAGCAGCAGGAGCATTAGCGCAGCAGTTGTTTGATGGAGGAATGTATGCGGTAGCGATGCCGAATACGAATGTAGTGCTTGCCATTGATTCGAATGTGCAAAGTATGATTAATGATTATGCGGGATATGGAGTGTTAAGTGAAGCAACTCCGGAAGCATATCTTGACAAGATGTTTGTTGAGATGGGTGGAATGAAAGAGGTCAAGGAGACAGATAGTAATCTGACTCCGGAAAAGGAGAAAGTCTTTGACATTAAGATGACCGATGGGTATACTTTTGTAGACTCTGAGAATTTTACCCAGTCATATGATAAACGATATGTATTATATATGGATGGAGAACAGGTTACGCAGATGTTTGGCGGGGCAACGGGATTCTATGAGATTGTGTATGCTAAAGATAATCAGGTGATTGGCATCTATCAATGCCTTGTAATGCCGGATAAGGATAAAGCAGAAACTTTCAAAAAGCAATCTCTGACACAGCCGGGAGTAGAGCCGGATAATGTGAAAATAATAGATACAGTTGTTACGATATTTGCTCCGAAGGAAATTGCGCAGAAGAATGTAGATATGTATGTGCAGTATCAAATTATTAACGAAGCGACCGCAGAAGCATATGTGAATGCCCAGATTGCTCAGGGAAGGAAAATGATCACATCTTCCCCATCCACAAGTGGAGAATCAGAAGATTTGTCAGCATCGATGGCACGTGTAGCCGAGAAGGTAGGAATCGAGCCAAAGACAGAGGAATCTGAACTGGTGGAAGCGGCCAAGGCAGCGGGAATTAAGCCGGAGACAGAAGAGTCTGTATTGGTGAAAGATATGGAAGAATCCGAAAGTGAATCAGAGGAAGAACTGACTGAAGAAGAATTTGATCCGGCAACAGCAGGAACTGTAGAAGAGGTGGAAGAGAAGCCGGAAACACCTGTAGAAGAAGCGATTGATCCGGCAGTAGCAGGAAATACAGTAGTAGAGACTGTGCCAGAATCAGCACCAGAGGCAGCACTGGCAGAGGAGTTCGATCCGGCAACTGCAGGCAATACAGAAGTGCCGGCGGCACCGGAAGAGACAGCGGCAGCATCGGTACAGGAACCGAATCCAACAGATATCCAGATGACATCAGATGATACTTATTCTGATCCGGAAGGATTGCAGTATGATAAACGATATGTGCTTCATGGTGATAAGAACAGCCAGCTGGCAATTCAGCTGACAACCCGAAATCATGCGGAAGTCACTGAAGTATATGAGATATTCTACATAAAAGACGGTAATGTTGTCGCTGAATATCAGTGCTTCATTATTGGCGGAAGAGTAACTTGTAACGAGACAAAAGCAGAGGAGCTGCAGGCGATGCTGCATAATCTTCCGAGTACAGAGCAAGGATATGAAGCAAATCCGGATGGCTATCTTAAGTTTATGGAAGAGGTCAATGGACTTGTAGATGTTGACAAGAAGTAATAAGGCAGGACAAGGAGATAGGAAACGTGAGAAATAAACTGATTGCTATTTTAATGTGCGTAGTGTTAGGTATTATGATGGCGGGATGCGGATCGGATGACAGTGATTCAAAGTCGGAAGACAATGCACCGGAGATTGATAAGGATTTTAGCATTGCTATGACAGACAACTATACATTTACGGACCCGGAAGATCTGGATTTTGATCAGCGATATGTTCTGGTTGGTGATGAAAGCTGTAAGCTGCTGTCAGATATGAAGAACTTTGGCTATACTGCAACGAATGTGTATCAGATTGTATATGCCAAGGATGGTGTGGCAGCAGGAGAGTATGATTATTTTGTGACACCGGATGAAGCAAGTGCTACGGAACTTGCAGAGTTTTACTCTTCTCAGGGACAGAACGTTACCCAGGAGGGAAATATACTTTATGCCAGTGTAGATGGTGATACTCTTCAGGCGAATATTACGCTGTACGCCAGCAGTGGAAATTCGATGTCTGAGGAGACAGTTGAAGCATACGTTGAGATGATGAAGAACTTTAATGGTCTGATGGATTATTAAGGAGATCCCGAAGCGGCAGACAGGAAATATCTGTCTGTCGCTTATTTACACCCGAAAGGAGATACGATTGTGAGTGAGAAAGTAAAAAAGGCGGAAACTGGCAAGGGGCACTGGCACAGTTTCTGGAACCTTTTAAAGAAGATACATTTACCGTGGCATTGGATTATCATCGCATTCCTTTGTAATTTTTGCTATAACAAAGTTATGTTAAAACTTCCGACTGTTTCGGCAGGACTTATGAGTGGAAGCACGGATAGTAAAGTGTTGTGGGATGCCATCATGTTCTATGTACTTTTTACGATTGTGTTATGTGCAGATGTAGCGCTTCGTTCACCTGCACGTCACATTGCGGCAAGAAATGTACGGCGTGTGGTATGGAAGAAGATGCTCCATATTCGGATGGATTATTATGACAGCAATGATCCATCAGATATGATGAGTGTAATCACCAACGATGCTACAACGGCGACAGAGTTGTTGGTAGAATTTTTAGTAGGATTTCTTCCGACAGTTTATTATGCTGTAACAGCATTAAAAACGATATCCTCTTATAATGTTTGGCTTATGCTTTCTGTGTTCATACTTTTGCCTGTCAAGATTATCTATACGGTATTTGTTGGACGGTGGCAGTATAAGACCCAGTTTGGCGTGTTTAGTCAGATTGGTAATTTGACGGCATATCTTGCAGAGCGTGTCAGAAGTTTGAGTCTGATCAAGACCTATACAAATGAAGAAAAAGAGTTAAAGAACGGTGAGAATGCGGCATATGGATTGTTTGATGCCTATATGCAGGTGAATAAACTTCAGTGTGTAGTATCGGCATTATCTACGCTGATTGGTATGGCTCAGACTATGGCTGTTATGGTATTTGGAGTGATTCTTCTGAAGCTAGGGGATATTACGCTTCAGCAATGGATAGCATTCTTCATGTTCTCTTCAACACTTTCTACATCTTTTGATAATCTGATTAACTATTGGATGAATCTTAAGATGATTCAGGGAACTTTAGCAAGAACTTCTCATCTTTTGATGGCACCGGAAGAAGAGGATACGGTAAAGGATACAAAGAAGCCGGAAGGCACGGATATTGTATTTGAGAATGTATCGTTTGCTTATGGAGATAAGAAGGCGCTTAAAAATATTTCTTTCCAAGTACCGGCAGGAAGTTCTACTGCAATCATAGGTTTATGTGGAAGCGGCAAGACGACATCACTTAGCCTGCTTGAGCATTTTTATGAACCGAGTGAAGGTAAAGTGACATTAGGCGGAGTGCCTGTATCCGAGATGACGCTTGATGAACTTCGTGGATACATGGGATATGTGCAGCAGGGAGCGGATATCTTCAGTGGAACTGCCAGAGAAGCTCTTACATATGGTCTTCATAGAGAGGTGTCTGATGATGAGATATGGAAAGCAGCAGAGAAGTCAGGGTTTGCAGAGATTCTTAGAAAATGGGAAAGTGGTCTGGATACGCCGGTTGCGCCGGGAGGGACTTCCATGTCTGGCGGACAGAGACAGAAACTGGTACTGACAAGAGAATTTATGCGCGACACGGATATCCTGCTTCTTGACGAGCCGACTTCTGCATTAGATGCGGCAGCTTCTAAGCTGGTACAGGATACGATATTTGAGATGTTCCCGAATAGAACGAAGATTATGGTTACGCATGATCTTTCATTAATTGAAAGGGTAGACCAGATTATTGTGCTGCATAACGGAGTGTTGGCAGGATGCGGTAATTACAGTGAATTATATGGGAATTGTGAGGCTTTCATGGATCTGATTGCCGCCTGTGAGGCAGAAAAGGAGGCAGTACAATGATTAAACAGATAAAGGGTTATACGAAGATATTCAAGGGTATGAAACTGCCGTGGCTTCTTTTGTTCCTGGTGATAGTAATCTGTATGATTCGGTCACATGTGGAGGTTGAGGCCATCACAATTACGGCATCTATTATTGATGGAACACAGAACTCTATTAAGACAGACGAATTGATACGGTATATTGAATTCCAGTTAATAGCCGGGATTATTACGATTGCATTTACTTATGCATCCGGTCTGCTGCTGCAGAAGATTAACCTTGCAGTGCGTCTGAGAGTATGGGATAAGATGATGCATCTTCCGACCAGTTATTATGATACGGATAATGTGAACGAACTTGTAACTCGTGTGACGACTGATGCAGATTGTGCGGGAAATTATTTCCAGATTCTGATTAACATATTTACAGCAGTCTATGCTGGAATTGTGGCTTACCAGAAATTATTTTCATTCCAGTTCCAGATGGCGCTGGCCAGTCTTCTGATCGTACCTGTAGTGGTGGGAATTACAGTACTTTACGGCAAACTTACCTTTCGGACGGGAGCAGTAGCAAGAACCAGGCTGGCAGCTATGATGGGATATCTTGCGGAACATGTACGAGGGCTTCGTCTTATTAAGTCTTTCCGTGTGGAAGAAGAGGAGAGAATGAAGGCAGATGATTTGTTTAAGAAACAGTGTAAAGCAGATATTTTTCTTAGTTACACCTCTATGATTCAGCTTGGAGGTATGGAAGTTGTCGGATGCCTTACGATTGTCGTGTCCTTTGTATTGGGAAGTCAGATGGTTGCATCGGGTGAGATTACAGTTGGAAAATTAATTGGTTTTTATACGCTGTGTTCTATGGCTGTAGCACGGTTTGCAACATTATGTACAAATTTTGGTGAATTTTCAAAAAATGCGGGTATCGTTCATAAGATCGGGCAGATTCTGGAAGTTCCGAATGAGCCGGAGGACGGATGTGAGATGGATGTTGCTGATGCGGATATTATTCTTAATCACGTGAACTTCTCTTATCAGACAGCATCTGTACTTAGGGATCTGAATTGCTCGATTCCGAAGAGGAAGGTTACAGCGATTGTCGGAACCAATGGGGCAGGAAAGAGTACATTATTTAAGTTGTTGGAGCGTATGTATAACCCGACAGAAGGTCAGATATATTTTGGAAATAAAGATATTACGGATTTTAAACTTTCTTCCTGGCGTAAGAGTTTCGCTATTGTGGCTCAGGATAAGCCGCTTCTGTCCGGTACAATCCGGGAGAATATTATGTACGGCGTAGAGCGCCAGGTATCAGAAGAAGAATTGATCCATGTGGCAAAGATGGCGAATATCTATGATTTCGTCATGAATACGCCAGGGCAGTTTGATGCTGAAGTCGGACCGGGAGGATCGAACTTCTCGGGGGGACAGCAGCAGTGTATCGCTATTGCAAGAGCCATGATGCGTAATCCGGATTATCTGCTTCTGGATGAGGCAACCAGTAATCTGGATGTGAAGAGTGAGCAACAGGTGACTGCAGCGCTCAGTAATCTGATGAAGGGCAGAACTACGATATTGATTGCACATAATTATTCCGCTACGGTATTCGCGGATCAGGTGATTGTTTTGTGTGACGGAGAGATACAGGCTGTTGGGACGCCTGAGGAATTGCTTAAGACGAATGAGTATTATCGGACATTTGCAAAAGCGGGATCAGGAGTTGCAAAATAAGAATTATAGAAATACAGAATTGAAAGGAAGTATATATAGTATGAAGTCTAAAATGCTAAACTGCTACGACTATACGCAGCTTGAGGTGGCAGAGGAATTGGGACGTTGGCGTTATCCTGACAGTGAGATCCAGGAGGAACTGGAAGCACTTGCGAGAGATCATTCTGGTGAAGAAGAGATGGAAGAAGTGAAGGAAGGCGATAGTGTACGCTGTATATGTACAGAGTCTTCTTTAGAGAACTGGAAGGGACGAACGGTACTTTTATATCCGGGACGTAAACTGCCGGGGGCTGAAGAAGCAGAAGCAGCAGTCATCGGAAAGAAAGTTGGAGAAGAATTCAATTGTTGTATGAAAAGTACAGAATTCACTCTTAAGGTAGAGAAGGTGGTGCGTAAGCATGTAATGAAAGTCTGTGATGAATTAACTGCCATACTAAATCTTCCGGGGGTTCAGACAGTGGAGGATTATTATCGCTGGTATCATGAGCAGCATGACAGAGAGCATAAGGACAAAGCTTGTATCGTAATCTCACGGTATTGGTTAGAAGAGATGTCCAAACGCAGTGAATTCCAGATTGATGAGGAAGAGAAGAAAGCGTGGTGTCTTCACCATGCAAAGGGCATGTACGATGCTTATATGGAATCTGGAATTGATGTAAGAAAGCAGCCGGATGGAACCATGATTACGCAGGAAGAGGCTATTGAAGGGATTGCACAGACACAGGAGAGATATTTTATTCCTTATCTTATGTATTGCTATTTCTGTGAGAAAGATAATTTTGTGCTGACGGAGGAAGGATTGGTTGCGGAAGTAGAGAAGATGGCAAAAGAGCGTGGGAAAAAGGCAGAAGACCTTATGAAGCAGGCTGATATTGAGACATTTAGAATGGTAAAATATCAGGAGCATACATTTCATATGTTAATGGCAGATGCGGAAAAATATCTGGAGGTGTAAGAAGATGGCAGTAATAGAAGCGACAAGTGAGAATTTTGATGAATTGATTCAGACGGCAGAGTATGCGGTGGTGGATTTCTACGGGGATCATTGCGGAGCATGCGTGGCTACTGCGCCGTATTATAGAGAAGTAGCGGATGATATGGCATTTATAAAATTCATTCAGGTGAATACTTCTGTACACAGAGATCTTGCCAAGAGATTCCGGATCATGGGGATTCCGGCATTTCGCTATTTTAAGAATGGTGAACTTGTACATAAGTCAACAGGAGGTATGGATACCGAAAGGATTCATGAAGAATTGGCTAAGATGCTGTATCATGACTAGAGTAGGATTCGTGTCACGAATTCCAGAGATAACGGAGTTGTGGTAGAATCAGCGTACAGTGCAGGTTTTCGCTATATCAGAAGACCGGAGATATTCTGGGATGAGAAAAAATAATGTCGTTTACTTGACACATTTTTGGGGGATGTTATACTAAAAAATAAAAAAAATTAAGAAAGGAGAAAGTGTTATGCGTATTGTCAGCTACGGTTTTTTGGGAGTCGGTGCGGCTGTTTCTTGTTTCCTGGCTTTTTGGTGGCTGGGAACTCCAAGGAGACGATGCATAGCACTTTCTCTTATAGCAGGAATTATCTGTGGTATATCAGTCTGTCTTAATCTGGATGTTCAGATGTGCATTGCGATGTGTTTTTTATTTCTTATCATCTATATTCCGATTATAATGCAGCCAAGAACTGAGATTATTGACATCATTGCGATGGTCTCTATATCCTGTGCATGCTTTGGTATGCTGCAGATGACTGCCGGTACTTTGCTTCGAATAAGTATGATTTCTCTTTTCTTCCGTGTCATGTTGATTATTGTATATTTGGTAGGTGTTTTTTTTATCTATCGCAAGATGGAAGAAGGATTCCCGGGTGCGGGATGGCAAGAGTGTTTTGCTGAGAGTGAGCCTTCTAAGAATGGCAAACGTCGTGTGATGACAAAGTTTGGGCTTCTTTTTGCCGGGTATGGTTTCTGCCTTGGGATGCCGGCAGTGATGGGAGTACATTCAGTTGCTGCGATGTGGTTAGAGTGGTTCGCCTTTTTTGGAGGACTTAGGCTGATCAATCTGATTATATCGAGCCGTAAGGAGAAACTGACAATTCTTACAGAGAAACAATACCGGGATGATATGCAGACCTATATGAGTGTCATCCGTTCCCAGAGACATGATTATAATTTCCATGTGCAGACACTCCATGGACTTCTGCTTCGGAAGGATTACGAAGCATGTGAGGCATATCTGGATGAACTTCTGAAAGATTCGATTGCCATGAATCAGTTGCTTCCGCTCCAGGATGCAGCGATTAGTGCGCTGATTCTATCTTTTCAGAGCAAGGCGGCGCAGAGTGGAATCCGTATGGAGATATCGATTGAAAATGACCTGTCTCAGGTTGCCACGAATGTCTATGAGACGAACAAGGTAATCGGGAATCTCTTGCAGAATGCGATTGATGAGACTGAAGTGCTGCCGGATAAATCATATGGAATTAAACTATCGATTCTTAAAAGAGGCGAGTTCTGTATTATCAATGTGTCTAATCGGACAAGACACAGGAATCCTATGGAGAATTATCAGATAGGACATTCGGCAAAGGTGGGACATGAAGGAATCGGAATTGCCTCGATTCAGGCGCTTGCTGCCAGATACGGTGGGGTTGTGTACTCCAGGATGGAAGATGATATTATATACTTTGTTGCAAAACTCCCATTGCGGCTGATTAAGGAGGGAGCATGATGTTTGAAGGACTGGTGCTGGTGGTTGATGACCAGCCTATCGCAGTGGAGGATTCCATTGCTGCTTTAAAGCACTATGTATCAGAGGAGCAGATTCTATATACTGCGTATGCATCTAAGGCGGTGCAGTTCATGGATACCAGACCTGTTTCGCTGGTGTTTTTAGATATTGAAATGCCGGATACGAGTGGATTCGCACTGGCAGCACATATAGAAGAGTATCATAAGGAGATTCCATATGTGTTCCTTACAGGGCATGCGGATTTCGCGGCTGAGAGTTATGAGTATGAGCCGGTTGATTTTCTTACAAAGCCAGTGGATGTAATGAGACTTGGCAAGACGTTTGAGAGAGTCTCAAAGAGAAGGAAATCCCTGGATGGTGGGAAAGTAGCGGTGCGGGCAGGGCAGGATTATGTGCTTGTGGAACCGAAGGAGATTCTCTACATATGCAAGGAAAAGAGAAAGGTCTGGATACGTCTGAAGGAAGGAAAGGAATATCAGGTAGCTTCTACACTTGATGAACTGGAACGAATCTTTTGTGATTATGGTTTTTTTCGATGTCATCAGTCGTTTCTGATTCCTATGGGGAATATTAAGCATGTGAATTCCAGCAGATTTGGTCAGACTTACGAGGCTACACTAGATGATAAGACGGTTGTGCCGGTCAGTAGAAGCAAGTATGGTAAATTAAAGTCAGAACTGGAAGTTTTGGGGATTCCGTTTGTGAAAGGGATTATATCAAAATAGTCTGAAATGGTGGTTGTTCTTAATGGCAACCACCATTTTTGGGCTAGCATTTGGGATCTGCCGATGGTAAATCTTGTGAGTCGAATCCGTGTCAGATACACCGCAGCAGATGCTCCATCTTGCGTACTCCCGCTTTTTGCGAGGTAATGATAGCATGAAGAATGGGCACTAGTTCCGGGCAGATCGGTTGCTTAATTTTCTTTGAAAGGTCATAGTAAAAACCTCTTTTTAGTCTAATCTATGTAAAAGCAAGAAAATGGTGTATTGGCTGATT
>NZ_JBNPMC010000055.1:0-20320 GCF_050313795.1 Bariatricus sp. SGI.154 | reverse complement strand
ACACTTTCCATAGTTTCATGTTTTTCTTCGTCGGGAGGATTTAGGTATGGATATTTTTTTGCTTTAAAAACGGAACAATTTGTTGCAATATGAATCTCTTGGTGATATTATGTAGAAAAGACAGGGGAAATCCGAATAAAGAAAGGTGGTAGTTGTAATGAATGTTGAACTTGAAAGGTTTGCTGAGAATCTTGGGTTTGCCAGGAGAGCCAGAGGGTATACGCAGGCAATTATGGCAGAGAAACTTGGGATTGCGCGTTCTACCTATGCAGGGTATGAGACGGGGAAGAGGTCGCCGGATATTGAGATGCTCTCTAAGATATCGGAGACATTATATGTGTCAGCAGATGAATTGCTGGGGAGATATGATTATGGAACGCCGAATCTGATTAAGGAAGCGAAGGCAGATTATTTTGTGGAGCCGAAGTATTCGGTGGAAGACTATTTTAATCTGCCCAATCCTATGGATTATGAGTTGATAGAAGGAGAGTTGATTAAGAAGAATGCGCCAAGTGACAAACATCAGATCATAGTTGTTCAGTTGGTTATGCATTTTTATCAGGAGATTAAGAGTAGGTGTAAGAAGTGTGAAGTAATTCCGGCGCCATTCTGTGTTGTGTTAAGCGAGAGGAATGGTGTAGTAGTACAGCCGGATGTGTCTGTGATTTGTCATCGGGAACTGATACAGGATGGAGTATGTATGGGAGCGCCGGATCTGATTGTGGAAGTGATCTCAAAGAATAATGAAAAATATGATTATTATGAAAAACTCCGCATTTACGAGAAATACGGAGTTAGAGAATATTGGCTTGTTGATCCGCTAAGAGAGCGGATTATCATGTATGTTTTTGAAGAGCGTTTGGCACCGGTGGTAGCGCCATTTTCTGAGCAGATGTCTTCCCGGGTCATCAAAGGTCTTACGCTGAATCTGGGGAAACTTCTGGCAGAATATGAGGCGCAGTTTTAACAAGTTTTATTTAGGGGTTCTTTTGCTAATTGGCTGACTAGTTTATTTTGTAGTATACGGCAGAGTAAGGCTCCAGATCCAGACTTACAGTTCCGTTTTCTGATGGAAGGGTCAATGTCTTATATTTCTTTGTGCCTGCATATTTTTCCATATCGCTTGCCAGTAAAAGGGTTAGTTTGTCTGCATCTGTTAATTGCAATTTGTAATCTTCCTGAACTTTATCTGAGAAGTTGAATACAGCCAGGATTCTTTCTTTTCCGGCCTTTCGTTCAAAAGCGTAGATGCAGCGTTCTTCCTGATGGCAGTCAACCCAGGAGAAGCCTTCATTCGCATAATCATTCTGAGAAAGTGCTGGGTGTGTCAGATAGATTTCGCTCAAATCCTGCATAAAATGATGGAAAGCATCATGAATAGGATATTTCAGAATATCCCAGTCCTGTTCGCGTTTTTCATCCCATTCGCGGAGTTGTCCGAGTTCATTGCCCATGAAGTTCAGTTTTTTCCCTGGGTGGGCATACATATACATATAGAATGCGCGCGCCTGTGGGAATTTCTCCTCGTACTCGCCGTTCATCTTCTGCATGATGGTGGCTTTGCCGTGTACCACTTCATCGTGGGAGAGTGGCAGCAGGAATGCATCATTGTAGTAATACATCATGGAGAAGGTCAGTTTGTGATAATCACGAGAACGGTATTCGGGAGCAGTTCTGAAATAATCCAGGGTATCGTTCATCCATCCCATGTCCCATTTGTAATCGAATCCAAGTCCGCCCTCATTCACTGGTCTGGTAACACCTGGGTAAGAGGTGGAATCCTCGGCAGAGAGCATGGCGGTCGGATGCATTGCCTTAAGACCACGGTTCATCTCGCGGATGAAATCTACTGCCGTATTGTTAACTCCTCTTGCCGGATCGCCTTGCCAATAGATGATTCTGCTGATCGCATCCATACGGATTCCATCTACGTGATATTCTGTCAGCCAGTAGTTAGCTGCAGATTGCAGGAAACTTCTGACTTCACCACGGGAGTGCATGAAGTTGCAGCTGCCCCATTCGCTGACACCTACATCCTGATGCGGGTATTCGTATAAAGAAGTGCCATCATAATTCGCAAGTCCATAGCCATCCACAGCAAAATGAACCGGCACAAAATCCATAATGATTCCGATGTCATTCTGGTGACATCTGTCAATGAATTCCATCAGCTCAGCCGCTGTGCCGTAGCGGGATGTCGGACTGAAGAAGCCCGTGTTCTGATATCCCCAGGATTCATCGCAAGGATGTTCGCTTAATGGCATAATCTCAAGATAGTTGTAACCGTTCTCCTTCAGATAAGGGATCAGAATATCGGCCATCTCGGTATAGGTATACCAGTCATCAGGCTTATCAGAAGGTTTCCTGAATGATCCGAAATGAATCTCGTAGATGTTAAGAGGCTTGTCTTTACAATCAGAACGCTTCTGCATCCACTTGCTGTCGTTGAAGGCATACGCGGACAGATCACGTATGTAGGAAGCGCTGTTTGGACGAAGTTCCATTCCGAATCCATAAGGATCACAATGATCAACGCAGGAATTATCGTGTTTGTAGATGCGGTACTTATACATCATGCCTGGCTTCGCATCTCTGGCATAGCATTCCCAGAAGTTGCCATCGTAAGTTTTATGCATCTCCCATTCCTGCCAGCCAGTGAATTCTCCGATCAGGGCGATTCTGGATGCGCCCGGTGCGAATGTTCGGAATGTAACGCCTTCTGCTTCCAGATGTGCACCGAGATAGCGGTAAGCATCGAATACCTTTCCAGTGTAAAATCCATAAAAATCCATAATGTTTCCTCCGATTCTATAAAATAATAGACAGTAGTTGTTTTTCTGTTTTATAATGATTATACTGATAGAAATAACAGACATCCACCGACAATCTGATGGAATAGGTGGATAACCGACATTTTTGAGAAAGTGTCGGGAATGTGGAGGTGAATTATGGATCTGCGTATTGAAAAGACAGAAAGAGGAATTAAGAATGCATTTATAGAATTACGCTCAAAGAAGCCTTTGGAGAAGATTACGGTACGGGAATTATGCGAGTTGGCATGTATCAATAAATCTACCTTTTATTCTCATTATGAAGATATCTATGATCTGTCGGACCACATCGAAGCAGATGTGGTGAGGTCAATTACGAACAGTATCTCTCATGCGGAAAATATTATGGAGAATCCGGCGGAATTTACAAGAGAGTTGTTCATGGCATATCTGGCACAGAGTTCTCTAACTGCGATTCTGTTTTCAGGAAAACAGAGGAATCATCTGGCTGATAAGATCGAGACGAGTATCAAAGAGATGATCTTTGAAAAGTATCCGGAATATCGTGAAGATACAGTCCGCAATATCATTCTGACTTACTGTATTCAGGGGGGATATCACGCATTCCAGCGCAACAGGGAAGGGGATATGAATACGCTGATTTCGGTCATCAGTGATATTACGGAAGTACTGCAGCCTTTCTATGAGGTAAAATATTAGTTTTATATGAATTGTGATATATGTCCAATTGACTAAATAGAACATATGTTCTATAATGTGTTTATGGGAAGATATTTTTTTCCATTTCTCAATGTAAAGTACCGAAAGTGATTCAAGAGAGTAATTTGAGGTGGTAGATGTTCGGATATATGTAAAATTGGGGAAAATAAATTGACATAAAATCTCTTTATGTGATATTCTGACATAAAGAGGTGTAAGGATATGTATAACGAAGAAAGAAAACAGGAATATCTAAAATATAAAGGACAAGAATATCTGAGGCATTTATTTATAGATTCCGAACAATATGAGCAGGATATGGGGAAAGACTTATGTGATATGGAGACCTCGGAAGTTCTGCATTATCTAATAAGATATGATGGTTACAGGACATTTGAAGATAAACGTAGGCAGATATCCAATTATACGGAATGGTGCGTGATTAAGGGATATGCAACTATCAATTGGATATCTTCTAAGGTGTTGTCGAATAAGGAACTGCGGAATATCTATTTATCGGCGAAGGAAGATTTCTACATATCCAGAGAATGCTTTGGAGAATATCTTCGAAAATTGCAGGAATCGAGTTATGGAATCTATATTGCTGCTGTATTTTATTGTATCTATGAAGGAATAGCGGGAAAAGGTTTTTATAATCTGGCAAATATGCGGGTTAGTGATATTGATATGGAACGGAAGTATGTGAATTTGGCAGACGGAAGATGCAGAGCAATTCCTGAAGAATTGGCTGAGATGCTTATTTCAGTTTCAAAAGTAGATGAGATTACAAATGAGAAGACAGTTAGATACATTTCTTCCTTGTATTCGGATTCTATTTGGAAGATCAGAAGGAATGATGAAGTGACAGTATCAAAATTACAGAGGAAATTCGTATATCTGGTAGAAGAGATGAAGCAGATATTAGGGGAAGAACGATTATCGAAGACAGTAATTGAGCGAAGCGGATACTTCAATAAGATATATTACGCTGCATTAGAAGAAGGAATTGATATTCGGAATTTGGAATTAGGTGCAGATAAGAAGGGACGAGAAGAGAATATGTCTTATAACAGATTTTTTGAAAGTTTTGGTCTGGATATGAACATGAGAAAGTTTAAAAATTCTTATCAATCGTATTTGAACCAGTTGTAAAGATTGCTCCTTTAATTTTTCAAAGTTAAAGGAGTAAAAATATACGATATTATATGTACTATTGGAAAAACATATATACAATTAAGGAGAAAAGATGTACGATATCATTGAGATACAGAAGTTTAAAGATGTAATAAAACAATGTAGGCCATTCTGTATTATGGACATTGATATTCAGAATGACTATGGAAAGATAATAAGTAAGTCGGAAATATATAGAATTGTTGATAGGAGTACGGAGATACGGTGTTATACGGATGATATGCTAATAAGATATGATTTATTTTATATGGAGCATAATGTCTCCGGGTTGGCAAGAGTATTGATGACCATATAGATGGGCATGCCACAGAAAAAGAGTGGCATGCCCATTTTATGTGTAAACCCTGTCTTCTCTGATTATAGTCCAAGGAGTTTTTGCCAAGTGTTCACTCCTACAATACCATCAGGAGAGAGTTTGTTCTTCTTTTGGAAATGAATTACGGCAGCCTTAGTCTGACTGCCAAATATTCCATCTATTCCAGCAGGACCACAAGAATAGCCGAGGGAGATAAGTCTTTCCTGAAGAAGTCTGGTGATGTTGCCTTGTGTGCCCTGTCTCATCATGGGACATCCTGCCAATGTATTTTTGCCGGCAACGCCGTCCACGATCTGGTGGCTGAATCCCTGGATATTGCATTCGGATTGAAGTCTTGCAATCCAATTGTTTATATTGTTTTGAGTTGAGGAGGAAGAAGTCCGTGGTGTAGTTACAGAAGAGAAACCAGTTGCGTTGGCAATCTCCGCGAAGGGAAATTTGTTGCCGGGGCAATTTGTTGCACATACGTCACGATGTCTGAGGACTTTATTGATTCCGTACTTGGCTTTAAGCCAGGCAATCAGTTCTTGTCCGGCTTTTTTCTGGACATCTGGCATATCTTCTGTCATATAGCGACCTTCGAAGCAAATTCCGATAGAATTAGAATTACTTCCGCTTGTGTGGGCACCGATAGTTGGTTCTGGTCGTCCTCTTTCGATGGTACCGTTTTTTCTTACGAGGAAGTGATATCCAATTCCAGACCAGCCATTATTAAGATGCCATTGATGAATCGTAGCAGCATCGCAAGTAGAAGCGTCTGCATGATGTAAGATGATTTTGGTAGTGGATGTCCTTGGGGTTAATGATCCGAAGGACAGATTAGTGTCTTTAATTGTAATACTCATATGATTTCTTTCCTTTCGTAAAATGTGATTAGTGAGTGAGAAAGTATAAAACAAATAGGATAATTATGAAATGCGTTTCCAGAAATAACATGTAATATATGGCTGTAGGTTGTTATGTGTCCCTCCACCCCCAAATTTATATCCTACATTTACTTTAGAATATGCACCGTTTACCGTACTGGCAGTTCGATATTTTCCAGACATCGTTGTTCCATAAAAATGCCCAGTAGTTTCATAGACGCCAGTTCCGCTTTCTTGCCCGTGCAATATCATCGTACCATCTATTAACGGTAATTCATTTTCAGTTAATTTATGAGTTTTTGCACCACCCATCTTTTCTGCTTCAGAAAAATCGTTGTCACTTTCATTAATGCAAACAGGAACTCTTCCAGCGCCCCAAAGTTCCCATGTACCGCCATAGATATTACCTGGATTTACGCCTGTCGTATCCAGAATAATCATTCCTACCGGATGCATATTTAGCCATAAGGTATAAAACAAATCACTATTTGTTGTACAGATATCCTCCACCAATCCTTTTATCTTTGCGTCCAATCCATCTATGCTTTCCAATATCAGCCGTCTTTTTCCGGTAGAGTCTGTTGCTAATATATCAGTAGAGACCTGAAAATTAGAAGAATTATCCATCTCAGGGAGCATACCGATAGCAACTTTCCCAGTATCGGTCTCAATCATAATCGGAATTCCCTCAACGACATCAATCTTTTTCACTACAGAACAGATTCTGTCCGTCAAGACGAATTCAAAATGGTAGGCCTTAGAGGAGTCAAGAATCTGAAATGGTTCGGTTGTAGATAAATTAGAGTAGGTAACCTTTACATCAGTTTCTGAAAACTTCATATCGCTGATTAATCCAGTTAAATTAGTATAGGTCGCTGGCAGTTGCTCATCGAATTCTGCAAAACGATATTGAATCCTGAAGGAAGAATTCTTTTGCGTACTTCCAACCATCAGTTTAGAATAGAATGCTGAGAGGGTGATGGTTGTTTCTTTCTCATATTGGTTATGGCGTTGAAGAAGTATGTCAGCCGATGGCCTGCGATAGGGAAGAACATGAAATGTCTTGGTTACTACTGATGACAGATTGGATCTGGAATCTATAGCATGGATGTTGATGGTATATGTGCCAGAGAGGCTCAGAGTTCCAAAATCCAGCAGCACGGTATCAGTGTCAGAGTAAGGTGCTTCCAGTGTTAATTTTGTTATCCCTGAAGAATCTTTTACGGTGGCAATATATCTAAGGATGGTAGCATAATGCTGCCCCTGTGCCTTGTTAGCAGTTGTAATCTGAGCCTGCATATTACCGTAGTTCTCAATAATATAAGAGGAATTTCCAAGTACATTTTTGGTGACAGAGTCGGTATTACTGTATGAGAAATTCGTGAAAATAGGATTGTTGTCTGTTACGACAGCAGTTCCGTAATAGAAGTTCTCGTAATATATCTCTCCGAGCATGACTCCGCAGGAGATACGCAAAGTAGCAGAGTTTCTGGTAGAACAAAGCGAAAATAAAGTATCTGCGATCGTGCTTAATGGCAGAGATATCGATTTGGCATTTTGTTCAGCGTTGGCGGTAAGGAGATCTTCGGACCAAGAGTTATCTTCCTTCAGAAGGCTTACTTTGAGGGTAGACGCATTATATTCAGAATCAATCAGGTCTATGTTAAGATCGCTTCCGATATTGATATCAAAATTCCCTTTTAGGGTTGCAATCGGCAAGGTCTTAACGGTAACAGAGGAAGATTCTGTGGTTAGGTTAGAGTCTTTCCGGGTGACACGGCACTGGAATGAATATGTAGTGTTAGGTGCCAGATTCTCTATAGTAAAGATACTGTTGTTGACTGTAATATAACTGCCGTTTCCAATTCGGTATTCTATTTTACTGCAGGCAACATCCGTTGTTACCTGCATCGTGATGGAAGTCTGTGTCTGTTCAGTAAAGGTCCATCCGGTGATTTTCGCATAGCGAGGGATTGTATCCAGTCCAATTCCGGATTGTGTATGAGAGGATGAACTGAATGAAGTTCCACTGATGCCGCCGCTGGCTTGAATATAGATACTTTTTGTACCATCGGCATTATGACCGATGGTGACGGAATGGCTGCCGACATTGACCCAGGCATTATTGGGCTGAAGTGTAAGTGCAAGGCTGATTCCTTTGGAACTGCCATTGATGTTGATTGTGCCGCCGAAGGTTCCATAGGTTGCGGCGGTAGATGCACTGGACTTCTTATAGTCCAGATATGCAGTAACATTGGAACTGTTAGCGGAAGAGCCATTGCTGGAAGAAGACCAGCGAATGCGTCCTTCGATATATTGATTACTGGTTCCAAATGTGAATGTTCCACTTGCCATATATATGTACTCCTTTCAATAATATAAAATGTTAGTTATTAGCTGGTTCCGCCGGATCTGACATGTACTAAGGCCCGGTATGTTGTACCGTCACTCAAGGTATAAGTACTTGGAATTAATTTGATGGCGCAAGTATCCAGCCCATTTTCCACTAAGATTCGTTTGGTTTGGGTCAGATCTTCGTTCAAAGAGAATATCTTTTCATCATTATAGTATCCGGCGAATTCATCTATCGTAATTAAAGTTTTTACTCCGGTTAAGGGATTCAATACTTCCATACCCTTTGCAGAAAGGGAGATATTGGTCTGTCCGCCTTCTATCATGCCAAGAGTCTGGAATAAAGCCTCCCATTTGTCTGAAGTCTGGGTGATGGTAGAACTGTTGGTATCCACGCCATTTTCCAGATCGGTGATTTTGCTGGTGAGGGTATTGAAACTGGCTTGAAGTTCAGAATATTGACCGTTAATGGTATCTTGAAAATCACCAAAAGCATTTTCGACATTATAAAGAGCAATATCCAATGTTCCCAGATCCTGTCGGATACGAGAATACTGGGCAGTAGCTGCACTATCTGAGAGATAGTAGGTTCTGCCGGATTCGGATTCGGTGTAACCGCCGGAGTGCTGGCTGTTATAGAGGCATTGCCAGTTTATGCCGTCATTGGAAATCTCAAGACGGTGATTATAAGTGCGGCGATCGGAATAATAATGCCAGATTGTGATACTGTCTATGGAATAAGGGGTGCCAAGATCCAACAGCAGATATTGATTGCCGCCTGCTTCTGTATGGATATATGTTTCAGAGGTATCACTGGACTCACCCGCTTCTTCCGGAGAGAGGAGCAGCGTTCCATCTGTGTAGAGAGCAAGATCCTGACTGGTTTCGACAGGGTTGTGGGACTGGTCGTAGAGTTCCGGTATAATGGAGGCAGCGATATTATTGTTATCTGACATTACCTGGCATTCCACCCAGCGATTGTCGGTATCAGCGGTACTGCCATTTAGCCAGTCACGGATGAAGCGAACAGAAGACAACATGGCATCCTGTTTTCTGGCAAGTGTGCTTTCCAGGGATTCTGCTGTCTGTTGTAGTGTTGAGATATTCCCTTGAGTATCAGATACGTTAGTTTGTAATCCTTCCGTGGTGACGTTAAGTGATGTGATATTACCTTCTGCACTTTCGACTCTGGCTGTGATATCATTCAGGGAAGTAGAGAGTGTGGAAAGATTACCTTGCAGATCCGTAACTTTTCCTGAAATCTCAGTATCTTTTTGAATCAATAAAGATGTAGAAACTTCGACTTCATCTTTGGTTGCGTAGATGGTTGATACTGTCTGACGGAATGCACCTGCATCCTGTTCCAGAGTACTCACCTGGGTTGCCAGTGTTCCGGCAGTATCTTCTACTTTACGAACAGTGGAAGTAAGGCCAGAAAGACTTATATTATGCTCGACCAGAAGGTCTACAATAGATTGGCTGATAGTATTCCCTTTTTCATCTGTAACTTCTACCAGATCTGTACGCCATACTTTGTCGGTGATGGATTTGTTAACAGCATTAACCATCGACTGAACTCCTTCTATGCGGGTCTGCATGGTGTCTATAGAGGTCTCAAAAGCGTTAATCTGATCGGTAATCGAAGCAAACTGGATATCTAATCCCTGTCCGTTTAGCGTAATCTGGGCAGAATTCCAGATGGGATTCCCGGCTGTATCAGTAGCAGCACCACAGGAGGTCCAGTCAATTTTCTGACTCTCTATGGTCTTGTCTGCCAGCATTTGATTACGAATTAACCCATCCGCGATGGCAGAGGCGTGGATACCATCCTGATCAATAAGCACGCCTTGACCATTCCGGTCATAGACGATGAAGGTAAAGTTCCCTATATCATCTTCTCCAATCTGAATACGCACATGTCCGTCTTTGTCTTTAAACTGCTGGGTATTTCCCACGATGGAGAGAGTTCCGTCTTCCGACAGAATATGTATCTGATTGGTGTCCAGATTACCGGCCTTTAATTCATTGACACTGATGTACTGGGAGATTACGTTTTTAATAAATGCCTCATCAATGACAGCATTATCGGCGGTTAACTTCATGACAATCCCCGTTTCAGTGTGGGAAGTGCCTATAAGGGCTTTTTGAATGTTGGCGGTCAGGGTAGATAACTGATTAATGATTGCGCTGTCGGTGATGATTTTATTAGTGGCGATTAATTGTGCCTGTAAGTATTGAAAGAAACCGTTCTCTGCATCAATGTCAATAGTTCGGATCATCTCAGATTCCAGGTTCTTGGATACTACAAGTTGTCCGATGATTGATCCAAAGTGGCGGTTGATTGTATCCGATAGTTTTCCCTGGAAGATGGAAGAAGCCAGAATCTTGCGGATTAGGCCTGCCGTCAGCGAGGTTCCTTCGTTCCTGGAGGAATTGTTAGAGGAACCAGTGATGCTATTCTTCGAAGTATTGCCTGCAAGTCCCAGCAGGTAGGTGGTATCGTACCGTTTGGAGCCAGTGCGGATCATATTCGAGAATTCAATCTGTAGGTTTCCTGTTGGAGAGAGTGGATGATAGGAGTAGGAGATGAGCCTTAATCTCACCAGAGAATCATCCTGGGTTCCAAGATATAAGAAGTCGCCTAATTCCAGATTGTTGGTATAGTCTCGATAATCATATAGGGTAAGAAAATTATCCAGATCTGTACGATAGATATACTGTGGCTGGCTTGTCGCTTCCAGATCCTTTATAGCAGCATCCAATAACTTCAACTGTTCATCAATCGCAGATACGGGATCGTCAGAATCCGTAAGGAACATGTGCGGATTGGTGTAATCCGTATCCCGGTAAAGTCTGGATAAGGTACGCAGTTCTTTGGCGGTGAAGCCATCGACACCTTCCATGCTCCAGTTATTTTTATCCATTTGGGCAGCCAGTGCGTTCATGTGGGAGAGCGCTTCTTCTGCCAGAGTTTCCTGGGATTCGTATTCCTGGGTTCGTTCTTCATAGGTGCAAGCGCAGGTTCCCGCGATCGTAGCATCTAACTGCATAATAGTATCCAGATACTGTGCGTGCATTTCTTCGTGCATATCCCGTGTGTGTGCCGGATAAGCAGCCGGGGATTCGTCTGTGTGTGCAGAATAATCTGCGTACGTCAGGTCATAGTGTGCCTGTTCCAGTGCATCCTTTTGAGACTTGTAGAAGTCCAGATTCACCAGAAGTTCGTCGATTCCATACAACTGCCAGTTCGTTTTGTAAGTGTCAATATAAGGCCGCTTACCTTCGGAGGCGGAGAGTTCCCGGTTGGAGAACTCAATCTCAATGCTTGGAAGTATGACATCTCGTATCTGATAATAGTCATTGGCATCGGGAGAAGCGATTAACTTCGCTTCATCGAAATTGCCGTTCTCATCCACATAGAATGCTTCGTAACCCTCTTTTTGAGCCAGGTATTTTTCTTTGGCTTGGGTAAGGTTCTCTGTGCTGAACTTGTTCCATTCGGCGGAACAGTCGTCAAGTGGTACGCGATCCATCAGTTCGGATAGAATCGCCAATTGCTGATTATATTGTCTGACGTAGGATATGTACTCATAGCGTTTGGATTCCATATCTGACTGCCACGCCTGATACTTGGCGATCAGAGATTCGCTCATATATCTGGTATTGAGGAAATATGAGAGATTCTCAATCATATCGGAGCCAAAATTCACATAGCCGATGCCTAAGTTGTCATCGCCGGATACCCGGTATCTGGTGTAGATACTGTTCTTATCAACAGAGATATCGTTCGAATTCTGCAGGTTGCGGAAGCCAATGGTGACATTGGTATCTTTGCCGATGTGTTCTGGTCGGTAGGCATTAATGGTCATGGTGTTGATATCGAATCGAATAATGCATTCGAAGAACTGTTCAATATCCTGGGTCAGGAAGGAATAGACGCTCTGGGAATCGATATCAAATGTCCCGATCTCGTCTTTTAATTGAACGACAGACTCCGTCAATTCCCCGTCCACATAGGAGCGGTATACTTTGGGGATCTCGTCGATATATCCGATACTCCAGCCTTCGACTCCGGCGTAGGATAGAAGCATATGAAGAAGACTGAGTTCCGGGTTCTCCTTATTACAGAAGGTTACCTGCTCTTTGGCGAATGGGACACCATCTATGTAATCAACATTATCCGGGGACAGCATCTCAATGGAGTCTGTGGTGCCGCAATTCACTTTGAAGCCAACCAGATCCTGATTGGTTAGTTCGATGTCAACGGACTGAGCAGATACCTGTTTCGTCTCAGACTTGCCATCGTTGGATATCTGTGGGGCCGACATGATGAACCAGCCGATATGCTCGACGTAGATACGCATGAACTCATCCAGCAGTTCATAGCCATTGGATGGTACCAATACACCGTACAGATTCACGGTATTATCATAGGTAAATGTTAACTGTGCGGTATCATTCAGATTCATGGTCAGTGTTAGTGACTCGGGATGGATGGCATTCAGAGGACAGATAATCTGTCCTTCTGGATCCGCAAGATAGAAGATGGGTGGGTCTGCATGCCCGTTCGTATTGAATGGAATCTTCATAGTATTATGCACCTGCCTTTCTGGTTTCTCGATGTGTGATGGTGATGGTACAGTCTGTTCCCCACAGTAGAAGTCTGTTATCCCCGCTTCGCAGCCTTGGCCAGTACATGTAGTCTACATCTTCAATGCCAAGTTCTGACAGCCGGATCATACGGTCAAGGTCATCGAAGAGAAATAGTTTCTCAGCATTGATTCGGACAGGAAGGGACTTCTTCACAGTCAGATAGAGGAAACCGCCTTGAATGATGGCGTAGCTTCCATTAGATGTGGAGTAGAAAGCCATGCATTTGAAACGATTGTCAGAAGAATCAGTGTAGGAAAAAGGAATAGCCGTGCCATCGCAGACTGTCAGGATAGAACCATTGCCTTCATATGTGTATTCTGGGGCGTATCCGTGGGTGAGGCCATAGTCTGAGATTAGATTCTGGAGCAGTGTTCTGGCATCATCCGACGTGGAATCCAGATCCAGAGTTCCTTGTTGATAGATCTGGCAGTCGGATAGGTTGCAGAGAAAGATCTGACCTGTTACATTGGATTCAATCCGGATAGAGGGATAGCAATAATCTTCCAGGCGATCATCCTGGCTATTCAGGATATACTCGTGGGTATTGCCTTTGAGGATCATCGTATCAACGAGTTCTTCGGTGTATCCATAAGGAGAAGAACACTCGAAGATTAGCCTGAGACCATAGACATCCCCGTTAATGTTGAAGGGTCGGATGTCAGAGAATTGCCCGTAATAGCAAGGGGTATCATAGGGCGCTTGCTCTTCATATTCCAGTATCAGGTACTGGGAGGTTATGGTAGAGGTAAGCCACCGTGTCAGTTCTCGGATGTCTCCGTTTGTCAGAATTGCATCTGCCTGGGAACTGTAATAGTCTGGGTCTTTCACAATGTGTAATTCGAATGTCAGCCGGTCTCCCAGATGAGACCAGCTGACATTCGGTTCCGTACGGTAATGATTCGTATCACCGTAACTGATATCCCGAGAGAATGCGAATGCACTGTCAGGGTTCTGTTCGAAATCAACGGACACATAGTGTCCGTCCAATTCCGATAGTTTTCTGTCTAAGTAGGTAAAATCCTTGAAAATCTTAGCCATAGAATCTACTCCTTTCGTTATTTTAGTTTCCGGTAATCGCCGGATAATTCTGTTGATACGATATTGGTTAAATCTCTGCCAAGACGCGGCAGAGCAGCTCTTAATTCATCCACAATGTCTGTACTTGCGTTCCCCTCGATATTCAAAAGTGTATCGAAATGGAATTCTGTATGAAGGCTGTGCCCAGAAGATGGAATATTCGAATTCCTCATATAAGTGAGCCGGATGCCCGGATTATGCAGCAGTTCTGGTGCCTGTTCCGCCAGATTCCACAGGTTCTCAGCAAGTCCGGATGGGATCACACCGTCACCTCTCTTAAGAGGAATCAGCATACCGCCGTCAGTTTTGCGGATGATGATCTCGCCGTTATGAATGAAGTCTGCTCCGGTTCTTGGGACAGATCGGCTTCCAGTGCGGTAGCCTGCAGACTTCATCTTGCTAAGGAGCCAGACATTCTGCGCGGCAGTTCCGGAATAGTATCCGCTTCCGCCCCAGTACTGGTAGAGTTCGCGGATTGCAGACATGGAAGAATCATAGTCATGGTACTTCAAACGGTCTACGATGGAAGTATTGATGTTCAGTTTATTCTTCGGGTAATAGTCCTTCTTATGGCGGAAAGGAATTGAACTTCCGCTCTGTGTAGGTTGGTTTTGGGCTGGTTTTGCCGCTGGAGGGGCAGTGACAGTGACGGATACGGAAGCAGTGATGCCGCTTCCGTCGGTAGTCATGCACAGGATGGATGCAAAGCCTGGCTTGACGGCATGAATGGTCCCACCGGATACGGTAGCCACCGCAGAATCAGAAGAAGACCATGCAAGCGTCTTATTGGCGGCATCTGTAGGACGAATGCGCGCAGAGACAACGGCAGACTTCCCTTGCTGCAGTGAGAGGGCAGAAGCGCTTAAGAGCAGTTCTGCCACCGGACGATTGCGGATATCTGGCGTCTGCTGGATGTTGTTCAGGATGGAATCATTGGTTGGGGTTTTGTTAATGGCACCAGTGTTGATGCCGGAAATAGTTCCCGAAGACTGTATATTACCCTGACTTGTAGTACCCGCAGACACTTGTCCTTGCGCACCTGCCTGAGTGCTAAGTCCTGAGATGTTTTGGTTCAGTCCTGCATTCCCGATAAATCCGGTATGGGAGATGATTCCCTGAATCTTACCATATGCCTGATCATACATATCGACCACACGGTTCAACATATCTGCAACGACCTGCTCTTGCTTATCGGCATTGAGTGTCAGTTCATTCAATGTCTGATCCAATGAGGTGTCCAGACGGTCGGATAGAGCATCATAACCTCTATCCTGCATGTCATTGGCATGATCTCTTTTTATCTCGGCGAGATTCTCTTCTTCCTTGGCAAGTTCTTGTTCTAACTGTCGAAGTTCTGCCTGGGCAGATGCATTATGGACGCCTTGCAGAGCCGCAATCTGTGCTTTGAGTTGATTGACAGACTTAGATTGTGACTGGACCTTCTTAGAGAATTCGTAGTATTTCTGATCGAGATCCATAGCCTTCTGTCGTTTCTTATAATAATCATCCATGTAACCAATCTCAGTTTTTAACTGGTCGGTGTAGAGATCGAGAATAGAGTCTTTGTAATCCTGGACGTCACCAGCGGCATCCTGAATCTCTTTGAGGAAATGAGTCTGACTCTTTTCGTAGTCTTTCTGAGATAAGATTCCGTTCTGATATGCCTCATCCAGTTTGTGCAGTGCCTCTGTGTATTCGGCAATCTTCTGCTTGGATGCGGTCATCTCCTGATTCAGAAGTGCGAGGTAGGCAGCGCCACTGTCGGTAAGGCTGCCGGAAGCATCCAGGAAAGAATCCTTATCCAGAAGAGAACGCAGATTCTTCGTGCCGGAGATGGTTTGGTTCAATCCATCTATCATTGTTTCAAAAGGGTTCGTGAACCTGGCTTCCCAGATGGATGCTTTGAGTTTCTCGTTGTCTTCCAGCAAGTTGTAGATGTCAGAATCCAGACTTGAGATTTCCTTAGCAAGTTTGTTATAGAGATCAGTTCCTACATCGTATCGATTCTGCTGGGATATTAACTGTTGACGATAGTTATATTTTTCCTGAATGGACTGGTTATTAAGTTCAATCTGTTGCTGATAGTCGGCTTCGGTAAGTGGTCTGCCGGAGGCTTCCTTCAGAGAGCGCAGGTCTTCCAGATTGTTGGTGACTCTTGAGAGATAATCGATCGTGTTCTCGAATTTCTGCCACTGGGCATCCAGAAGCTGCTGGTTATAATCTGCAATCTTCTTCTGGGCATCATACCATTCATCGGAATACTGTTTTACTGCTCCCGAAGACACCTGTCTGTTCAGTTCAGCGGTGTAGGCAGCCAGTGCGGCTTGCAGATCAGAGATCTGGTTCGCGTAGCCGAAATCATCGTTGTAGTCAAACCGATTGCTGTAGTAATTATCGATATTCTCCAGTTTCTTCATGGCAAGATCTACCAGTTCTTTTTGGAGATCGGCGATATCTTTCTGAATATTCAGCGCCTTTTCATAATATTTCTTATAGTCATCAATCTGATCCTTGAGTGTCTCATCGGTAATGTCGCTGATACTGTAGCTGCCATTCTGGACGGCATTCATCCAGGAAGCAGACAAGCCTACGGAATTCGCTTTGTCCATGTATACCTGATATGCTGATTGATAGGAAGAGAGGTTACTCTTCGCTTTGGAGATGGCTTGATCCATCTGCTGGTTCTGGGCATCCAGGTTGTAGGAGAGAGACTCGATAGAATCGGTCATACGCTTGAAGGCAGTCTCCATGCGGTCAATGAGAATCTCGATCTGGTCGAATTGTTCCTTGAACTGGCTGCCGCTAGCATATGCTCTGCCGGAGAGCGCTGTGCCATTGGAGTAGGAATTACCGATCATGTGGGCATAGGAACCGGTCACATAGCCGTGTTTTAAGATGTCGGCTGACTGCCTGTGGTTGAAGATGACGTCCCCAGCTCTTAGGTTTGCCATAGTCGGGTAGCCGCCATTGAGGATGAACCAGCGGCCATTACGGACGATAATCTCGCTGCCTAATTCGTTGATAAGGGCGCGGCCGCTGTGGGATAAGCCCCAGTTGCCGGTGGCGTGGGCGGTGCCGGAGGCATGGGATACGCCGCTCTTTACATTTGCGGCTATATTTTTACCTGTGTTTACAATTCCACTGACGGAACCACTGGTGACTGTTGAGACGGTAATAGTCTTAAAGGAAGGAATTGCCGATATAGACCGAAGAATCCCACTAAGAATTCCGCTTGCGTTATCCTGCGCCGAGATGGTGGTATTGTGTGATGAGTCAATGGAATGAATCGAACTTTTTACTAAAGAAGCAATTCCGCTAACATTGTCATTAGCAAGCAATTCGGATATCTTAGACGCAGGAATGCCGGAGATCTTGGAAAGTACTTCTGCGATGACACCAGATGCGCCGTTCGTGGCTAATAGCTGGGTCAGCATTTCAGTTGGGATACCGCTTAGTGTCGATAGGATCTCCAGGGCTTCCGGGCTGATCTCATCTTCTGCCAGGAATGTGGATATCGTCTCTTCGGGAAGCCCCAGGATATCTGAAAGTATAGAGGAAATCTTCTCATTGGCATCTTCGGTATCCGCGTCAATCGATATCTGCACGTCTTCTGCGTCAATCCCCAGGAGAGTGGCAATGGTTTCTTTTGCCTCTTCAATGGAGGAAGTCATGCTTCCGAGAATGTCTTGCCCGCCGCCTTCATCTATGAAAGAATTGAAAGCGTTCTGCCATTCTTCGGCAGTACTGTCCTCGTCCAGTTCAAGAGCAAACTCTGACTCTGCAAAAGCATCCAGAAGTTCGTTCTGGATATCATACAGGTTGCCGATCTCAGCTTGGATCTGGATCTTCTCCTCATCCGATGCGCCGTTTAGCTGTTCGCGGAGTGCAGCGATTGCCTCATTGGCGGCCTGATATTCGACTGGGATGGAGAAGGATTCATTGTGGAAGCCTAAGAGTTCCTCGGAACTAGTGCGATAGGCTTGCTTATCGGACAGGATCTTCTCCCAGTCGCTATTGTCCATGTCGCGCGTGTTGTAGGCGGTCAGTGCCTTATGGGCGTTTTGGTAAGCCTCAGAGGTCGTGTCTGTCATGGTGACCATGACGGAACTCATGTTGACAGCCCGCTTGGCCATGTCAGTCTCTAAGGCATCAATGGCTTCCTGGTACTGGTCGATATCCTTCTGGAAATTTTCAGCCTCCTCGTCAGAAGAGGCGCTGGTCTTCTTTTTCTTAAGGGAGTCGATCTCGGACTCATATTCTCTGACCTTCCGGATGCTTGCCTCGATTGCTTCGGCATCGGTCATGCCTACCGTATGCATATCAGCCTGTTTTGAGCCTTCGGCATATCGCCTGCCATTTTCATCATAGAGTTCGGTGAGGCTGGTGTCGGTTTTGCTGAGGTATTCTTCTCCTGCCTTATTCGCTTCTCTTGCATTGATATCTAAGAGGCGCTCTTTTGCGCTGATCTGTGTCTCCAGTGCCTGGTTCTGCTCCATGAGCTGTGCCAGTTCCGCACTGTCAGAAAGAGAGAGCGCGCCGGATGATTTCAGGGACTGCAGTTCTTCGATCCTTTGCTGGGTGATCAGATACTGGTCGTTGAGAGAAGATAGTTCTGCCTGGGTATTGGAATATTCCTGAGAGGCGCCCTGCGCGCTGGATAGGGCTTCATCGTGGGTGACGGTAAAAGCATCGGCAAGAGCCATGACGCCGATGGCAGCGACGGCAGCGGCAGAGGCAATGCCGAGAGGGGAGGAAGCGAGTCCTTTCAGGAGAGTCCCTATGGTGGAGAAACTGCCGGATACTTGGGATGCAGTGCTGGCACTGGCGGAGCCTATATTTTGCATGGCAGAAGCGAACTCATCGGCAGAACTGTTTAATAATTTACAGTTGTTTGCAGCCAGAAGGATTTCTTCTGCCATTTGTGGATTTAAATTTAATTTGTTTAGTTTAGAAACAGCATCGTTAGCGGATAAGCCTTTGAGAGAGTCGCGAACGATGTTGAAATCCGCGTTGCTGGCGCCAGATTTTAATATATCTGTCAAAGATGAGAAGTTCTTAAGGTTTTGGGCGGAATTAAAAGTCTTAAGTGACAAGTGTAGGATATAGGAGATGTCGTTTAAAAATAAATATGATATAATTATAAATAGAAAATGTCAGGAGGAATACTCATGGGAAAAAACAAATATTATTGCAGGATTAATGGAACAATATATAATCTATCAAAGGTGCAGGATATATTAGATAAAAAGGAGAATCAGAGTATAGCCTTAACATTATATGAAGACCGTGTATTTGATAATATTGTGGATGCGAATACTTTTGAAGAGGTCCTAAAGTTTAATCATAATCAGATTCCGGCAGATTATAATGAGGCATTGAAAAGGCTGCAGGACCACAATGTTCAGAGTCGTAGGAGCAAATTATCCTGTCCGAGGTGTGGAAGTACGAACTTGTATAAATATAAAAGAATGAGTGCACCGAATTATGTTTGTTCTGATTACTATTCTAGAGAGTATGATTATAGATGTGAAAGTTGTAACTGCAAATGGAAAATGGATTAACATTTTCTCTTAAACGACATTTATTTGGTAAAATTAAACTATTTTCTGTGAAAATAGCACACTTAGAATATACATTAACAGTTGATAAAATAAGGTTTTGACAACTGCAAGGATGGGTATTCGTTGAATATCCTCTCTGTTAAGAATTCTTATACCGTGTTAGCGGTTTTATACAATTCAGACATTATGCCAGAGAGTGTACTGCTGATTGGGACGCATTGCTTAGCGCAGCAGAAATTTTCAGACCATGCCATATACTGTCACCAGTTCTGTTTCGGTTTTCTACCACTTTCCGTTCCAGCAAAGAGGGATTACCAGCCCTCCAATACTCCTTTGGGTATATTTATAGAACCCCCATTAACACAACTTGTAAATGACACAATCTTCGTCATTTCCTTATTGTGAAGTGGACTCACTTGAAAAGTGTAACCCTGTGATTTTTGGGTTAATCCAGGCTCTTTGAAACACCATTGGCAAGATTTTTTATATTATCAATAGCGTATACTGAATCATTAAAGGTAGTTAATCCTGCCTTTAGATTGTCTGTATTAAATTCTAAGGAAACTTTTGCAGGTTTGATTGATATTGCCAGTTATCTGACTAATACAAGACTGAATCTGATTGCTTATTTGTGATGTATCTACATCTACATTAATTATGTACTTTTGCTTGTTTAATTGCTCCTGGATAGTTTTGGTATCCAGAACAGGCTGTATGTTGATTTTGTTTTGGTCACTCAATAGATGTCCTCCTTTCGGGCTGCATAGTTGATTAATAGATACTATGCGGTGAAGAGTGTGAAAGGTTAAT
>NZ_JBNPMC010000054.1:0-21181 GCF_050313795.1 Bariatricus sp. SGI.154 | reverse complement strand
AACCATCTCCACAAAGATCATATATTCCTTCAAAGTCCTGCATCTCTCCATCAGTTCCTCATTATACCCCTGGTTAATATTCAGTTCTGTCACCTTCAATTCCAGGTCCGGCTCACCACTCTTGGTCTCATACATATCCGAAAGCCTCAGTTCTCGGCGCTCTTCCATCTTCTCTGTCCCATTATAGAACACTACGAATCTGGGTTCTGGTATCTTCACCAGCGTGGAACTGTAGAGATTATCGTCTTTCGTCAGGTTCGAATATACATTCGCCACGTAGAAAAGGTCACGTAAAGGGATATTCGGATTCTTCGTGGACTGGTGCTCATACAAGGTCAGCTTATCATATAGCACGAAGGATACATCATTCTTCATCCCTATGTAGAGCGCATTCTCCAGTGTTGTTACTACCAGATCCTCTTCATTCGTATACTCTGTTCCGTTCATGGCATTATAAAGTTCCAGCAATTCCTTCTTCTCTTTGAATATCATGCGGAATATCCGATCCTTATAGGCGCGCATCGGCATGCCGATTACCTTGTGGTGCATGGCAATCTCACCTGCTGCCCGTGCAATTTTCTGGTCTGCTGCCATTCATTATCCTCCTTCTTCTAGGTTGAGAGGACACTTCTTATTCTTCTTAGAATCCTCTCTGCTATTACATGTTCTGTGATGAAGCATCGAATTTTCTAAGATTATAAATATCATCAGATTATAGAATGACCTTGTCATATAGAATATTTAGAAAAGTAATGCTTGTCTGAATTATAGCACGCTGCACTTTGAATGTCAGCCTTTTTCCAGTAAGGAATCTCCTGAACCGTTCGACAATTTTCGCCATTTCACCAAATTTTTCCCAATGAAACCTATAACAGATTTTATTACTTGTTTGAAAATATTTGTTGGTTCTGGTTCTACTACATCTTCAGATGCTGTAAATGTAACAGTATCGCCTTCCATAGGGCATCTTACATTTCCTGATTCGCGATTAGATAATACGATATAATTTTCAATATTCTTGAACATTCCAACCAGAAATTCTTGCTTTTCACAGATTTTCTTCAAATCCCCCGTAAAAAACAGGAAATTCCAGCATGCGATCAACTTCTTCCTGTGTAAATCCAAAATATTCATCGTAAACTGCCGAAAGAATTGAGATGATTCCCAGATTATTAAGTCCCGTAAGTATTGATTCCTTACTGATCCTCAAGCATCCTGTTATCACTGCAAACTCCAGATTCTCATTTGTCTTCAATGCCGATGATATCCGTCCCCAGTTCACGTTTTAATTGAGCATATGCCATTGAAAGATCCATTTGCTTCATAGATTTTAACGAAAGCATGATTTCTTGCACAGCATAAAAGGCAGCATGCGTGTTGACATGCTGCCTTTTAATCTATCATTTGTTCCTTTTTAGAGCCCAATCACTGTTCTGGTTCCCGTTGAACCATATTTTACTTTCGTAGGAATCAACGTACCTGTCCAATAACCGGACGGCGCTGCTTTTCTAATCTCAGAAGCAGAGAACGTATACTGAGAATTCCTGGATGTCTGAACACCTGTCAATGTGGCAGTGCCCACTGTCTTTCCAAACAAATTCTTGTAAGTCACCTGTAAGGTTGCCACTTTACCGATCTGTACATTCACATCTGCGCTCTCTCCACATACAACAGTCTGATCCGCAATTTGAGATTCATATACGATCGCATAACCACCCGGGAGTGCATCCTCAACTGCTGCCTTAATAGCATCAGCAGAAAAGACTGCTTCCTGACCAGATTCGCCGTTAACTGTAAGAACTGTTGTTGTAATAGCCGTACCAGTATAGTCTATAAGATTGATGTTCGCAGTAGCATCAGCCATCAAAACTGCATCATGGAATCCCCAAGCATACAAGGCAGAAGTAACACTATCAGCTGTAATTCCCTGAAGCGCATTTGGATCATCACATACTTTCAGTTTTGTAATAGATAATACATGATCTCCTGTATTTTTTATCGTTACTGTAGTCTTTTGTCCATTGTTTCCGCCTTTTGCCTGTATAGTGTAGAACATATCAACAGTAGAAACACTTATATTGTCGCCATCATTTACAGAATAAGTTGTAGTACCGTCGACACCTTTCAGTCCAAGCTGAACTTCTCGATCCGTCTTAAAACTTAAAGTAAGTGCAGAATCTTTTGCCAGATACACCTCATTCTTAGGACCCTTTTCCAGTAAATCCTTCTGATTATCTACATTAACCTGACCTGAGGCAGTGATAACTGCCTGAACAACCGTTCCATCTTTCGTCAAGTCTTCATAAACCTGTTCACCAACAGCAGATACTGTTCTTCCATCAACGCCATAGCCACTTACATCAATCGTTCCAAACTGCAGATCACGAACTTCCAGAAAACTTGGATTATCTTCTAAATCCGCCTTATAAATACTGCTATCATTATGTGTATTATATACACGGAAACCATCAAGATTTACAGTATTTTCATTCATAGAATGCGTAATTTTCACACTATAAGTTCCATAAGTCAGATCCGTGATTGAAAATACCGGAACACTATAACCATTTGTAACACCTGCTTTATAATCACCCGCCATCTTTGTATTTACAATCGCAAGATTGACAACCTTAGAATTACTGTCTGTAATCTTTATCGTCAGATAACCTGTACTTGTAGTAGTATTTGCAAAAATATCGACACCTGTTCCTGTAAAGTCAAACGTTGCAGTATCATTTTTTGTTATACTGTTCGCCTGTGTTCCATTAGATGCAATTGTCGCACCCGCATAGATGGAATCATATCCATAATTATTCTTATCTTTACCAAGTACCGCTGTCGTCTGTGCGCTACTGCCTTTGGAAGCTCCAGTCCAACTGTCCGAAAAAGTTGCAAATCCCTCTTCATAGTAAACAGTTGTTGCCGGTACCAGATATACATCATAATTGATAGTTCCACTATTATAGTTTACGGTTGCTGTAAAACTTGCTGTTGTTACAGTTGCATTTGCAACAGTCGCTGTTATACTCTTGCCATTGGCAGAAGCTGAACATTTATTCAAATCTGACACAGACATACTCGTTACATCATCCGGATTATCTACTAAATCAGAAGCCTGAATCTCCATCGGCAAACCAAAATCATAGACAAATGTTTTCGTATTGGTTCCTTCATAAATCAAGTACAATGTCTTATTATCTTCGGAAAGTGCCGCATTTCGATATATATAATTACCACTCTTATATTTTGCAGGCATATTCGGCAGATTTACAGTATCTTTCAAATTTGTAGTAATTGTTTGTGTATTTCCTACCGAATTTTCAATCGTGTCTTCCACAAGTTTACCATCAGTAACGTAACCCGCAAAATTTGTACCTTCTTTCGCATTGACGTTCAGATCATAAAATTCTGTTCCATCTGTCAGTTTATATACGATCTTCAGTGTATCTGTTTTCACCTTCTCCCGTACATATATCCGAATCAAAATAGCGCTATTGTTATTATTCCAAACACAACACTCATGCTCTGCACCATTTACGTAAGCTGTTTCGCTATTTCCCTCTTCCCAGACAGTAGTCTCTGTAGTATTTCCAGAAAGATTATAATTTACACCCATGCTACTTGAGCTTGAACCGCTTCTTGTACCATAGGTTGCTGTAACTTTATATACTTCATAGTCGTCCGTGTTGTCAAAAGTAATATATCCTACGTTTCTGCCCGAATCGCCATTGTAGAATGTAGATGTATTAATCAGATTGCTCTCATTTGGTTCCATACCGGTATCATAAACTACAGCAAAACTTAACGCCCAGGAACTTCCCCATCCAAACCAATCAACACCACTTTGTCCTTTTACAGGTCCCCAGTCCTTTACCAGTGTATCTACAGCCTGTGTAACTGTTGTTTTCTGCAAATAATACGCTACAATCTGTGCTACGGAAGGAATGCTTGTCCATGTCGTTCTATCATTAGAGTATTTCCATTCGCCATTGTAATAACGAATATACTTGAAATCTACAGCATTATCAACTGTAAGAGTACAATCACGGCCACCGGTATTATCCTGCTTATCGCCAGTTAAAATACGACCTTTCCACAGAACAACCGGATTGTCATTTCCAGTACCGGTACTACTTATCAAACTACTAAGCGCAGTTCCATTTTCCGTGTTTACGGAAGTCGCTGCAACTTCAGAGTAATTATACTTATAATTATTCCCATCTGTCCTTGTTCCAGACCCCTCCTTAACAGTAACCCCTTCCTTTGCATCCGGAGTAACCTGTGCATTTGTAATCCAATATTCAATCTTTAACGGTTCAACCTTAGAAAGATCCTCACTCTGAATCGTGTAGTTATAGGTATATGTGCCATAAACAACTCCTGACGCTGTCTTTACTGTGGCTACTACTATTGCCTGACCAGCTTCATAACCTGCTGTAACGTTACCAGTGTTATCAACCGTGACTAAATCCTGCCCACTGGTTATCTGATATTCCACAGAACCGCCTTCCGGCACATTCACATGAATAGTATCCCTAACTCCAAAGGTAACTGTCCTGTTTTCTGACTTTACAATAGGATTGACCACAATCTTATATGTAATATCACCAACTTTGTAGTAGGTCGTTCCCGGAGTGACGCCTTCAAAATTGATCGTTGTTGAGGCATCCGTTCCTGGTATCTCTGTACGGGTGTAGATCGAGATATCTGATGTCGGGTTTGAATCCCACCGACTACTCTCTGTCGTTCCGCACTCCTTTATATTGTTATCCGTCTCTTCATAGCCAAACGTCCAAGTATATTTTGTCCACGTAAATATGCTACCTTGTTTTTCATTGCTTCGTTTTGCATAAAGCGGATAATAATTACCATCGTCTGCCTGATAATAATAATCTGTTGCTTTCCACTCTTCCGTATCAGTATCGCAAAGGCTCTTACATTTGACAGAAGTTTTAGAATAATTGTATGAAACTGGCGTTGCATCCGTTCCAACTACTGTAACATCTGCCACATTACTATCATACTTACTTGTATCTATATTATTCTGGTTATTAACTCCCGCCTGTATCCTGCTATCTGTTTTGCCCATCTCCAGAGTAATCGTTTCCTGATTTTCTTCCTCTGCATTAGCTACTGTCACCTCGGTAGTATACGTCTTCTGTCCAACTGCCGCCGTAATCGTAGCTGTACCGGCGCCTACTGCAGTGGCTTTAACCCTGTCTGCATTCACTTCTGTAGATAATGCAGAAATATCATTTTCTGTTGCTGCAGCCAAAGTAACGACTTTTTCATCAGAGGAAGTCCATACAGCACTCTTACTATTGGATAATGATAATATCACAGTTCCTTCTACAGTCAGTTTACCATTGTCAGGTGCACCAATAATATGGGCGACATCCACATGAACAGCACTTTGAGTTGTCTCTGGAAGCGTATTACCAAAAGCAGAAATAACCGCAGACACACTGCTTGCGACACTTGAATCCGCCTGTGCCTGAGGAGAATCACTCCAAATACAGAACATTGATCCGGTTGGATCATTGATTATCTCATTACCACCCTGTTTCGGAAAAGAAGTTTTATCAAACTGTGCTGCTTTAGAAGCATCAATCTGGTTTCCACCAACAATCCAATAATAATCACCATTCGTATTAATCAGCTTGAAGCCCTGTTCCTTCAAATATCCGGCTGTTGCGAGATCATAACCAGACCACCCATTAGACCAGTAGCAAACGAGAATGTTGGTGTTAATTGTTCCATAATTTACACTGTTCTTGTAATATATACCGTCATTAAACGCCATCGGAGTCATACCTGCTGTCTCTATCATTCCTGCAATAGTATTCAAATAGGTAATATAATTGCCATATCCGCCACCTCTAATCAAATCAGAGAAATGCGGCGTACCATTAATGTCATTTCCATACTCATCTGCGCCCATATTAAACAGTGTGCATCCCTGTCCTGCAAAATAAGTAATATACTTCTGAAGCAAAGTCTGGGTAAACGCAGTAGCAACAGAATTTGTTACATCAATTGTGCGTTCAGAACTTTGACCGTTCAGGCTATAAGCGACATTGGAAAGGCCGAGTTCTCCCATAGCATCAAGAATCGCATCCATATGCCCCGGAGAATTAATCAACGGAATAATCTCCACACCTTTCGTACTTGCATAAGACATGATTGCATTCATATCTGTCTCTGTTAATTCATCTGTATCAAAATTACTGTAATTTTCATTTCCCTTGTGAATCGCATTTTTAACAGCATCACTGGTATAACTTTTACCTTCTACCGTCAATGACATATCATCCAGCAAGAAACGCATTCCGTCATTACCGATACCTAACATAACATAGTACATTCCGGCACTTGAAGCACTATCAATGATACTTTTCAAACTGTCTACAGAAAAGTATTTTCTTCCGCAATCTACCATGACGATGGAATACCGATATTCGTCACCGGTTTTGGTACTCATTACATTATCCTCATCTTGTCCATTAAGAAACTGTGAGGCCGCCACATTCGCAGTCTCGGTATCCTGCGCGTCGGCTGAATCTACATCTGTTTCATTTTCACCATCTACATTCTTTCCATTCTCAGCAACTGCATCCGCGTCATTCTTACGATCCGCATCTGCGTTATTTGCTAATGCAGCCGCACTGTCGGTTGTTCCGCTGTTATTTTCAGCAAAAGCTGTCACACAGACACAACTCACCGTCATACAGAGTGCTAAAAGTAATGCCAACGTTTTTTTCATCCTTCTCATACGCTTTCCTCCTTAATCACTTATTATAGATTTATATTTAAAAACTGCTTATTATTCTCCGCAGTTGTTACCCGTATCAGAACGAGACAACTCATCTCTCGCTATTACTTTCATTGCCCGAACCATTTTACAAAGATACGTAGGGACTCCCGAAACCTGCCCCGTCTCAGCATAAGCCATTGCCGCACAGGAATGACACATTTGTTGATCCGCACAATGTTCACAAATGCCGGAAGTACGCAGCCCGGCACTGACTGTTACCAATTCCTTCCACACTTCAGAAAACTTTCTGCCCGTCAGGTCAATCCTTGGCTCAGGCATCATCCCACAAGGAGTTACATATCCGTCCCAAGTCACCCAAAATGCTGCCGAGCCCGCCCGGCACCTGAGTTTTCCTTCTGCCGGATCAATGCAGGAATCTTCAAGTCCTGCGGGGTCTGCAAGTCCTTTTAGAATGTTTTCCAGATACAATCTGTATGCATCTTCTCCTTTTTGATATCGATAGCGCTGCAAATGGTAATAGGCCGCCTCTTCCGGCTGAAAGCGGTCATTCTTTCCAGTCATTTCCGCATCTCGCCGAACTGGTGGATACATATAAGTGGAAACTGTAATAGCCACTTTCTTATCCTTGGCAAACTGAATCATCTCTTCCAGATCCCTGGCATTATATGGCGTCAAAGAACAGTTCAACTTCACTGTTATGCCCTCCGCCGCCATTGCACAAATGGCATTCTTCACTTTGCTGCACACTTTTTTCACATCACATAACTTCTCATAAGTATCATCTGTTGCTCCATAAAGTGTTACATTCACCCGATAAGGCGGGTGTTCTTTCCAGCGCTCTATTATTTTTTCATCAATCATAGAGCCATTGGTATTAATACCAATCAAAAACCCCATTTTATATAATGCTTCATATAACTCCCAAAAATGTGGCCACAAAAGAGGTTCACCACCTGTCAGGAGTAGATATAGCATCCCTTCTTTACGTGCCTGTTCTGCCAGGCTGATCCATTGCTCCAATGTCAACATCCTGTGCGACTGGGCTTCTACCTCTTTCACTGTCTTTCGCACATAACACATTCGGCATGCGAAGTTGCACACCGGTGATAATTCAAAGGTTCCATTCAGCGGAATTTTCTCTTTTGCTGCTTTTTGATATAGTTTTTCTGTCAGCGGAGCTACCACCACTTTTTCTGGAAAACTCATAATACATATTCCTTCTTTAATTCTTCTTTCACAATTTCCACCGCACTTCTATCAGGTCTACAGGTCAGAGAATATACCGGCACATCACAGATCAGTTCCGCCACAAGATTCGCTACGTTCTCCACATATTCTCGATTCCAACTGTACACCGTACAATTCTGAAAAATCTCCTTAAATGCTTTTGCCATGGGCAGCCGCGCAATCCGGCACTCCATTCCCTGTCTAAGCAAAAGTATCATCCGAACAGGCACCTGTTCATTCACATAACATTCAGAAGAACCTGCGTATGGAGAACCACACCCCATCCATTTTTCTGCATTCTTATACAAAATAGGGCGATCTCCATTAATCTGCGTGGCTGTTTCCAACGTTTCCCATAACTTGGCCTGCGTTGACTTTCCTATTCCTGATACTCCCGAGAAAATAAGACCTCCAAACTCTGTCTTCACAAGAGATGCATGCAGAATGATTCTTCCTTTTTGTATGAAAAACTGTTCCCACCCAGCATGAAAAAATGAATTATTGGTATTATCAAAATGTTCTTCGCTCCCTTTCAGGAGATTTATACACACTTCCGCCCTCTCTGCTTCCATATATGACACAGCATAGATGCGTCCATCATCTCGTGGATCTTTATGCACTCGAAATATCTGACCATCCGCTCCGCGGACTACATCATATTCTATCCTGGAATAAAGAGTCGTCCCAAATATTTCTCTCAGTTTCTCACATACCGAATACTTAAAAACCACATCTGCTTTTTCCCTTTTTTTCTGAAACGGAAGAAAATTCTCTGTAATTGCCATCGGTACTTCCGTCTCCAATTCAATCGTCAGCCCAGCAATATCAAAACATGTCTTTTCTTTCAGCATCAGGACTGGAAAACAGAAGGAAGCGTACCACTTCCATCAGTGTAACAATAAACACTAACAGGAACCGTGCAAAGATTCTTATCTGTAAATCCACCAGTAAAATCTTCTCCGTCATCTTCGAAATTATCCTTCACGATTTTGCATGCATTCACATCTGCAGCGCCAAGCGTATAATCACAAACAGCTATATTCTGTGATAATTCAAATTTTTCAAAGTACACTCTAGGTTTTTCATATGTTTTCATAATTTATCTCCTTTTTACAATCTTTAATAACTTATCTTAACAACTGCTGCTTCCCCTAAGTAACATTCCAAAGCGTCCAATGTGATGCTCTCTCCTGCTCCTAAAACCTCCACATTCTTCTGGTAACTCTTTCCTCCAAAATAGGCACCATCCAAAACACAGTGATATGTCAATGTCATATTCTGGATTGTTTCTGCTGATACATTCTTCAATCCAATCTCCGAATCATCTCCGAAAATTTCTATAGTCTCCTTATGCATCGATGCATCGGAAGAATAACTAGTATTCGCTTCAATCTTTTTGACTGTCTGCCCTGCTGCAAATTCCTTATTCTCCACTTCAAATGCCATCACGATACTTCCCGCCGGAAGATCCGTAATTGTAAATATCAGTTTCATTCCATCTCCCGTTGTGATAGCAAATTCCGCGGATTCCAGATATTCCTCAGAGCAATTCTTAATCTGAACAGCTGCAATATCCTCGCCCTCTTCATCTTCGCAGTCTGGATTTATCCCTGAATACCGAAACACGGACTCTACTTCTAATTTTCCATCATCCAGTTGGTAGGGGAACACCAGCTTCCCACCCTGTTCTTCTGCCTGATCAATATTGTCATTTTCTCCTCCCTTGCCCAGCTTCTTGTATACAATCATCCCGATTACCAAAAGTAGAATCAATATCGATGCCACCAGCAGCCATACAGGCACCCCTTTTTTCTTCTTTCTTCGTTTTTTATCCATATTTTCTTTCCTCTTTACCTCGCATCTTGAAAGTAAATTCCGATTTATCTAATCCACCGTATAACATTGAATCTTAAATATTATACCTCAATTACGTTCATTCACCTCAGTCTTAAGTATTAGAATATTTTTATTTTTTCTCCGTTTTATCTCTTTTCTTATCCTTTCTATTTCCATTCTCTTTCACCACCTCCCCTCCTCCCATAACTCTCTTGCATTTTATTTTGATGTTCCTCTAAACTAAAAGAAAAAAAGCATAGTGATTATGGAAAGTTTTCCATAATCACTATGCGATTGTTAATCGGATAAATGGAGATTTATCGAATCCTTCCTAATCCAATATCCCTTTCTCCTTCCCCTTAAGCACTGCCTGTACCCTGCTGTTCGCCCCCAATTTTTTATACAGACTATAAATATGGCTCTTAACCGTCGGCAGTCTCAGATTCAACTCTTGACAGATCTCCGCATTCGTAAGCCCCCTTGCAATATCCTGAAGAATGATCGTCTCCATCATGGTAAGCCGCTCTTCCATGACATCCTCAAGAAACACCTGGCTATTCCTGGACTCCCGCTTGATACATCGTAGAATTACCTCCATATAATCCTGCATGGGCATACGAAGCACGTTGCCATAATTATACTTCTTCTTTCTGTGCCAGCCTTCCGGAGAATTCGCATGCAGCCATCCTATGTATGCATCCAGCACATTCTTTCCCCGCTTGCCATAACTCGTATAGAATCCCACGTACCGGGAATCTCCGCTAACCAGAAATGACTCTATAACGCTCTGCAGTGCCTGGCTGTGTCTTCCAGCCTCCCAGTTGATCAGCGCCTGCTGGAACAACACCTCTGCCAGATATCGGTAGTGTTTATTATTCCGGAGATAAGGGATTGTCCGGCGTAATATCTTTCCTGCCTTTTCATACTGGCCAAGCAATAGATATCCTTTCGCCTGACAACAGAAATAATAATAATTATCTTCTCTTATCTCTATATTCCTCTCCTGATCCGCATAGCGCAGCCAGCGTGTTAACTTCTCCGACTCTTTTCGCCATGGTGAATATACGCTGCTGACAGCCTCTGCATTTCGCACGCAAGTAGTTACCTCTTCGTTGCGCAGAGACCGTTCTAATTGTTGAATACGCTCATTTAACTCTGCCTCAGATCCCATCATCTGTCTTTTACATAATAGATACAGACCCGCCAGGCGAATCTGCCAGGGAATTCGTTCATATGCCGAATCCGGCACTCCTTTCTCGCCCATCATGCGATCAAACAATATCCTGTCTTCTTCCTTAAGCGCATCCAGCCGTTCTGTTTCCATGTAATAATCAATTCTGGCAAACCGATATGCTAACCATTCCATTTCACCAAGGTTATCTTTCCAGATACGCGCTTTGCGATTTTCCTCTTTTCTGGTACAGGCGAATAAGCCCGAGAGATCTCTCATTCCGCACAAGTAGGTAACTGAGCCGCCCAGCATTCCGTATAACCTAAGAGGATCGCCATTTTTCGACAATTGCTCCAGCAATATCAGCCACTCATCCAAAGATACTGCCGGATTAACATACATCAAATTCAGATATATCTCTTTGCTGCATTGATCTTTTTTCTCAAGTTTCTCCAGCCTTCGGAGTTCTTTCTGAAGCCCCTCCTGATTCTGAAGAAAATACGCATACATCCCCCGCAAGTAGATAATCTCCGGCGAACTATCTTTCCATTCCAGCACTTCTTTATAAGCAATCCCCAGGAATGGAATCTTGTGAAAATACTTTATCATATAACGGCGATATGTATCAGCATCCCCAGATTCTTGGAAGCATTGCAGTGCCTCTTTGATGCAGCCACTCTTCTCATACCACTCACCCAGACGTTTCCAGAATCCCTGCGTCTGATACCACCCATCTTCTTTCTTGCCATATTGATAATTTTTTCGGAAAAGAGCCGCCATCTTCCAGCGCTTCTTACTCCTATTATGGACAAGCATCCCTTTCCTTACGAGTCTCTCCAGAATGTCCGCAGCATGTGGAATATCCCACACTTCTGCACAGAGCGCCTCGTCAATCCACGGACAGACTGCTGCCCTTCGCATCATTTCCTGCTCTCCCGCTGACAATGCACCTAATATCTCTTTCCGGATATACGTATTAATCTCATAACTATTACGCAGTTCTTCCACATCCTGCCCGACATTCCTCTCAGACATGCGAAGCATGATGTCTACACACCCCGCCCAGCCTGCGGTCTCTTCATATATCTTCTCTGGCTTAAGCATGCTTTGCGAATATTCAGCCAGTCGAGATATCTCTTCTTTAGAAAACAAAAATGTTTCTTGTGAAATTATTTCCATCTGTCTTTTCCAAAATAATTCCAAGAGTCCTTCTTCCGGCCTATCTCTTCCAATTAAAATGACCCTATCCTCGCGAGGCATATTCTGCGTAAACCTTATCATCTCCGCTAACATCTCTACCGGAATTACTCCGTTCAAATTCTCGAAGATTATCCATCTTATTTCTTCTCGTTCCCGCTGATCCACGGTATATTCTTTTTCATTCCACCTTCTTGCATTCTCGTCTTCCAATTCCCGAAGCCTGCCTGCAAATTCTGACGGATTCTTCCTCTCCTCATCCATCCAGAAAACAACTGCCCTTACTTCCGGATGCTTCGCAAGCAGCATCCTAACCGCCGTCGTCTTCCCAGACGCTGCTGCTCCCTCAATATAAATAGAAGGGAATGCTACGATTCCCTTCTCCAATGCTTCTGTCTTATCTATATAATATTGATTCTGCGTTAAAGGTCCATACTGGTTCTTAGTCTGCATTCTCTTCATCCTTTGTAAGAATTCCTCCTGACGCAAGCGTATCCAGGAATTCCTGTATGTCCTCCCTTGCGACCTCTTCCTCTACATCATACTCATCCAGGATTCCCTGCACAAGTCCATCTAATGTAATCTCATTCTGAAGCATATTCCACAGAGACACGCCTACTTCATTTACAGTAATCAGTCCATTGAATTCCAATACTGTCTTGCCTGTCGGAATGATAATATAATCTCCGGCAATCTCTCTCAGAACAAATTCTTTATCCACTTTCATATTCTCATATCCTTTTATCACTCTGATAACGTATTGTTATCTCGTACCTTACTTTTTCCCTGTTTATACTATAGCAGATTTGAACAGGTTGTCAACTGGATAAGGATGGTGATTATGACATTTTATTGACCACTTTTATCATATATCTCTGAAATATCTCCTAACATATCCTACAGCCCAATGTCCTTGTATATCTTCCTCAGCCTAACAACTTCCTCCGAATCCGCCGACATAATTACCTTCGCCTCATGCGCATGGCTTCCCCATGTCTCCTTCGTCCTGAAAAACCTATGCACCCAGGCAACCGGAAGCAGCCAGTGTCTTCCCTTAAGATAAGTATACCTCTTCTCAATATCCGACGCTGATGGGAATATCCTATGCAGCAAAGTGGATACTCTGGAAACACTCTCTTCATCTTCAGCATTCTTCTTTAACGCATTCACTCCCCGCTCCCTGTTCACATATCCGAACACCCCCGCTTCAAGCGTGTACACAAGGAATTCATCCATAACCTCCTTCGCAATCGGCTTAAGTTCAATCGGGCTGTCCACGGCGAACCATTCCTTCACTGCCGTAAGCGCCACACAATAAAAGTCATATAATTCAATCTTATGAAGCTCCTGACTTACAAAATCCCAATCTATCCCCTTACCAAAATGAAGTATGAACACCGCAAGATCCAGATACATCCGCGCACCCGCTCCAGATCCATAGATATGCTTGGCAATATGCGTCAACAGATAGATAAAATGATACTCCGGCGTAAACTGCCAGGTACATCCATCCACCTGTACTGCGTGCTCCCACATATGCTGAAAATACTCCCGATAATCCGCCTTCTCCGACACATCGACTTCCATGACATCCGTATGGATCTCATAATACTCTGTAAACTTATAATAACTATACACAGGCTCCCAGTCCGTCTTAATCCGGAACTCCTCACGAAGCATCAATTGATGACTTTTCTCCCGATCTTCTGGGCGAATCACAAAATCGATATCTCCATAACTTCTCAGTTCCGGTATCGGATAATAATCCTTCAAGACATAACCCTTGAACAGTATATGATCAATATGTTCCTCCTGCATCTTCTGAATCAACTGCTGCATCTGTATGCTCCGCTTGTTGTATAACCCAATGCTGCAGAAGCACTTCTTGCGCATGATCCCTGTAAATTCAGGCGAAGGCGAAAGTTTATACTGCTTCACCATATATCCCAGGATTCCCTCCACGGAATGAATCTCAGCCAACTGGTTCATCTTCTTCCAGTCGATATCATCTTGTGCACAAGGAGGCTCCTCGTGGATAAAAGATTTTAAAAGGTGCAGCAGATATAGGTATTCTTTATTCATGCTTCTTTCCTTTCGAAAATAATACTGTTAACTCAATGTTATTTTACAAACTCCATCATTGTGGTTAATTATACCAACACCCGCTAAAGCCGTCAACTTTTGCGAAGGGGCGCTCCATTACCTCTTCTATATTCCTGTGTCCGTAAAATTGAAAATGATTTAATAATTAATCTATCCTGTATTCGTCTCAACTTCTAAATTTTCTCTACACTTTTGTACGATATGGTATGCTGCTGATATTTACTTCCACATATTTCATCCAATATTTCTTTTTTATTTTATGTGTTATACTCTCGCATAGTTCCTGTGCATCACTGCTGGGACCCACAGTAATACCTCTGATCGGCAGGTATCCGCCACACCAGATCCGTATTTTATTTTTATGATCTATATTATAGGAAGACACATATTTATCAACCATTTGAAAAACATATTCTTGATATTTGCAATTTTCTATAAATATATACCCTCTATTCTTTTCTTCTCTTTTAGTCTTCCCGCCTTTAAGACATATTTTAATCTGTTTCTCTTTTCCATCCGGATCTTTTATTTTAAGGATGTCCTGCTCCAAGTTTTCTTTAATTTTCTTTTTTATCTCATTAGGCACCTTATAACATTCTATTACACACTCTTCTGCCTGTCTTTTTTGGGCATTTCCTACTTCCACACGGATATAAGGTCTCATCATTCCCTTATCCTCCAGATAGTCAACCAGATACGACGCATTTAATTCATCCACAGTAAATACTAAGCGAACCTCTTTTTCTTCTTTAAAACCGCTATGCTTAATATATGGCAATAATTGTTTAAGGCAATCGTCTTCTGCCATTTCCCTATCTTCTTTTGTATAATTCTTAATCTCATTTACAACATTCTTTAACGCATCTTTCCCCGGCTGAATATATTTTACTGCAATGGGACGCGCATAAGCCAGGTTATACTCTATAGAATCATTAAAATATCCGCCAGGAATAAAATATGGATCCTCTTTTTTCTTTTCTGTATCAGCATTACATTTGATCGTATATATCCGGTCATTTCGAAAATCCATTTGTATTGCTACTCCGCCACGTGCATACTCCCGCCATTGACTCAAGATATCATTTTCCTTGCAAAAACAGACCATATAGCAATCATCCAGATCTGAGAGTTCTCCCCTGTCCAGACATTTTTCAATTTCTTCTTTGCCTATTATATATTCAGCACTATCATTTGAGAATCTCACATGTCTTGCATAAAATGAGTTGGAATTTATGATATTCCATAGATTTTCTCTAGTCGTATAATGATAAAGGCTGCCGTTATAAAAATCATACACTTGACCATTCACATGGCACTGTTCCCATCTGGTTTTAATATCCATTTCTTCTGCCATATTATTTCCCGTCCTCCATTTTTTCTATGGTTTCCTCGAACACTTTGCTAATCGCTTCTACTTTCTCATATACCGACTGCCACGGCAAAAAATAGTCTCCCAACATAACCAGGTAGCTTAGATTCTCAAATTTCTCTGTCATTTTCATATTTAATATTCCATGAATATTCTTTCCTGCATTTTTTACTACAGTCTCAAAAATTATGTATTCCTTTTTGGTACTTTTTTCATTTAGCAGATCCACTATACGTCTTGTTGTCTCCGCAGAAAAATTATCCTTACTTTTCCGGAGTCCCGCTCGTTCTTTTGCGTTCAACGCAAAATCTATCAAAAAAATCCTCTCTTCATCACCCTCTAATATCTTCTCGATATGTTTCACCCATTTACTTCTTTTATTGAATTTATAATCGTTATAATTCTCATCATCCTCTTTTTTCGGAAGAATCTCTTCCAATACTATACGATCATACTGATACTTTTGAAAACAAAGATGACAATCTTTAAAATCATCATTCTTATCATACTGTTCTCCTGATAATAACCTGTTCACACTCTGGAAATACTCACGTATACCTTCTCTTCGTTGTTTATGATCTTCAATAATATATATCTTTAGTATCTTTCCCATTGTTTGTCCCTCACTCATTCGCTAAAAATAGGCAACCCTATCCCAAAATTATGATGACTCATATCCAGTTTTACATATCTGTCTTTATATTGCTTGATAAAATATTCGCAGACAACTGCCAATGATATTCCATTGCCTTTCCTTGCCAGACCATCCAAAACATATTCCCGCTGCTGTCCATCACTTAACTGATTGCAAATGAACAGATATTTTCCTTCTTTATATATCCGTATCTTTACCTTTCCATCCTCCCTTTTCCCATAGATAGCCGCACTGCGGATAGTTTCAGAAATCAAATATGACAAATATTCATTTACACAATTATATTTGCCACTAATATTCTTCTCCAAAACAGAATCATAGATAGCATCTTCGATCACCCTGTCTTTTAATGGAATACCGTTTTTGTCACACATGCATACGCCTTTCCAATAATATGCTTTCTTCAAAATCTCGATTTGTTCTTCCGCTATACGGAATTTATGTTCTCCTGGATTCTCATCCTCTCTGAATTCAGAATTGGAAAGAAGAAGAAGATTAATCCGTCCAATACGAATATCTGTCATTAATTCAAGAATACAGCCCTCCTGTATATCCCCATACTTCTCTTTATGTTTTTCAATATCAGACTTCCTCCCCCAAAAGAAACCTTTACAGATATTCCAGATATTCGTCATATCATCATAATCCGAATCATTTGCATGTATAAAAGCCCTTGCTTTTCCCAATTGCTTGATAACCTGGGACTGCTCTATCCAATTCTGCATGACATTATTTCCGAAATCATTTTCAAAGCGACGAATCATCATATTTCTAAACGCAAGTATTCTTCTGATCTGTTCCAATTGCCTCCACGCAATTTCTGTATCATATTCTAAAACCAGATAGATTGGCTTAAAATAGAAATCTTCTTTCTTCTCTGCCCTGTTATCCGCCTTTTTATAAACAACAACCGCATACCTGTCTTCACATGCTACAGTATCCATTACCGTATTCTTCAGCATGCGATCCAGATCATTATCTTCCAGAACCGGAAGTACTTTTTCTTCTCTCTCATCCTGGGCAAAAACCTCATATCTGCGTACTGTCTTATCAAATACCACATTGTTCTGCTCATCTACTTTCAATACCCACTCTATGTTATCCAATAAGAACTGTACTTTCATTGCTCCTGTAAGTATTTTGATCTTTTCAGCCAAATGATTATAATACTTAATACTTCTCTGAAAATCCTTTGCCGTATAATCGGTATATTCTTCAGAACGATCTTTGTTTGTTCTTGTGCCGGCATCAATTAAATAATCATAGACATCTCTAAAAGCTTCCGACACCTTTTCCTGCTCTTCTCCTTCTATACCATTAGCCTTCAGTATCCCCACGTAATTCTCAAGATAATATTCTTTTAATTGAATATCATTTTTCTGCAGATCCTTAGCCGCATCGAATATGGTTCCAGTATTCTCCAGATACAACGACTTACATACCTGGATATAATATTTTTTAAAATCTGTGCCTATGTTCTCATCTTTAGACCTGCTGTCAGTTGTTTTAAGTATAGAAATGAGCGTCCTTTCAAAATGCATACTTTTTGAACCGTCCGAACTGAGCGACAGCATTTTTTTCACCACAGAAACATAATATCTTTTAAATTGCTCTGCCTGCTTTTCTTTGTCTTTTCCTTCCAACAAATCATAATATCTTTTCAAAATCATCTCCATTCTATCCGGTCTGATAATATAATTACATTTCAACTCGGCAGAAACTTTAATTAAAAATTTTAAAAATTCCTTTTTGTTTTTTATTTTTCGGATGATCTTCTCTATTCCTTTCGACTCTTCGAGCATACTCAATATTACATCTGCTTCTTCCTCCGACACATGATCTGTTTTTTTATTATTTTCAACTCGCGCCTTTAATTCTTCCAGTGTTGTTTCAAAAACAAACAGTTCAAATAAAATGATTATCATATGAAATACCGCTTCACGGCAAGACTTTCTATAAACTATGAAAGGATACGCTGCCGAATAAATATATGCTGTCATCATTTCACTTTGATCTTTTGCTTTTGATTTTTTAATCTGTTCTACAATTATTTTATATATTGCATATGGATTATTTTTCTCAACTCCTAATTCCGACATCCTCTCATTCATATAATGTGTCGCTATCATTCTTCGATAGAGTCGTTCTGACTTAACACTTCCTTTCATTTCCTGGGTCTGTTTCTTTATCTCTGGCAATGTCTTTAATTTATATCGCTCTTTTTTATTTTCCCAATAGTAATTCACCGCATTAGTCGAAGAATAATCCGCTAATTTCTGAATATCCATTTCCTTTTTGCACAAAAAGCAAGCATCACCATAGGATCGCAGATTAGAGATGTTAAGTTTCAGATAAGCATAATAATCCTGTTTTTCATTTACATAATTCGATATAGAAAAATCTGAAAGACGATTTAATAATACTATGACCGCGCTAAATATATTGACTCGCACTATATCATTATTTTCCTCAGGAAATAACGAACGAATCAGATGCCTGACTCTATAAAAGACCTTTCCAGTTATAATGTTATCATCTACAAAATAAAAATTAATCTCCGCCCGTTTTCCTGTTTTTACAAAATTTCTATATAACACTGTCAGATCACTATATTTTGTCTGAATATTGTCTCTAAACTCTTTTTCGCTTTCAATACGAAGCACATATGATGCTCCTCCAAACACCACTTCATTCACTGCTTCTACAAATCCCGTATTACTAAAATGCAGGGGATTTACAATAATATTAAAGATAACTTTATCTTTCGCCTCTCTCTCTCGAATAGCCTCCCTTACTCTCCCAAGCCACTCCAAGATTTCATTCTTATATGCCTGGTAATACGCAGCTGTTCTTATGTAATAACAAAAATGATTGTCATCTCTAATAATATGACCTTGGTAGAAATAATCTTTCAACGTTTCTACCGCTCCCTCACTGGGCAAACGCTTTACTATAATGTTCTTTGGATTAGAAGCCTCTTCCTTTAGTCCTATAAGTTGTGTCGGCACTACCGATGTCTTATTTGTTTCTATCAAGGCTTCCTCAAACAGACAATCCTTCGGAAAACACTGCTTACACTCCGAAGGATCCTCCCACAAACACTTAACCTCTACTAAGTAACTTGCATATCGGTTTTCTCCCAGCAGTTTCTTACTATATATCCGGCGTTTTTCAATATCTTTCCTGTCCCAATATATCTTTTCCAGTTCTGTCCTTCCATCTTTTGTTTTCATTTCCGAACTATCCATTACCTGGATAACTCCTAGATATGCTAATATCGGCAAAGACTTTAATCCTTTCTTTACTTCCGCACCTACCTTATTAAAAGTTGTCAACGTAGAATTTATCGGCACAACAAGCACGCCCAGCATATCCGCCCTTACGCATTCTTTATATCGCAGATTGATACTGCCATCCAATTTTATCTCATAGACTATATATTCGCATGGTATTTTATATATTTTTGTTATTATGTTCTTTAATTCACAAAGCAACATTTCCGAATACGTCTCGTACCCGATCAGACAGATAGATTTATTATTCAGTGATTGCTCCTGTTCGCTTAAACTCTTCTGTAAGTTTTCAAAGAGAAGGCTGGCAAAACGGCTGGTATAATAATTATTATAGAATAATAGTTCCGCTTCATAAAACATATTAATATGTATCTTCGAGCCAAGCCGCATATGTGTGGGACTAATCTTGCATCCACTTTCAAGTCCTTGAATATCATTCTCTAATACAGTCTTCACATTATTCTCAAAAATTGTTTTTTCTTCTTTTTTTAACACCAAATCAAAAGGTGTATAATTAAACTCTTCTTTCTCTTCTCCAGTTAGTGAATATATCCGTCCATCTTTACTACGTTTTCTTTCTAATATATTACGTAAAATTTGGATACACATTGGATGTATTTTTCTTGAAAAAGCCAATTTTTCTACTCGTGTCAAAAGTGTATGAACATTATTACCTGAAAGCAAAAATTCTTCTCTAGTATCCTTTCCACAAAGATATATCTGCGTCCATCGCATCCAGTCACTCATACCATTTTTGTCATAGCAAACAGCAAAAATTCGAACAATACTTACAAAATCCTGCGTACTACAATTAATAATAGCAATATTATTCTGCCGTTTGTTTTTTGCACCTGTTGCAATATATAAGATAACCGTTTTACAAAACACTTCAATATCCTGTGTACAGATACGCTCCATATCAAAAACCAAAATATCATCTTCATGATCATTCAGGCAGTTCTGTAATTTATATACTTTTTCTTCTTTTGACAACATAGTATCTCTGCATTCTTCAAGCATATTATAAAAATTCTGTATTTCTTCTTTGGTCTCATCCACAATTCTCTTCTTTTCCCATAGTTTTGTATGATACATGATATCTGTATTGACCATACTATTGCTTTCCTGAATTAACTGCCTATGAAATGGCAGCAGGATACGATATCTTGTGCCTTCCATGCAATCCTTTAGATCTGAAGCCTCTACTTCAGAAGTATTATATATCGCATGATAATAATTATCTGCGGAATGGCTCCTGACTCTAAAAAAGCCATCATTATTCATCACAACTGACGCAAATATCTGAAGACCATAATGATGTATAATATTCTTGTCCTGATAATATCTCTGAAACTTCTCTTTTTCACTGCAATCAGGATCAAAAAAACTTCTCACACTAATATTCTCAAAATCTTCTCTATTACTATACTGTTGAACCTTTAAATTTTCTCTAAATACGTCACATAGATTTTTACCTGATATATCCGCAATCTGAATATCCAGGAAATGTTTAGTGCCCATTCGACTCCTTCTACGCTTATCTATTTTATTCCTT
>NZ_JBNPMC010000053.1:0-21260 GCF_050313795.1 Bariatricus sp. SGI.154 | reverse complement strand
AGGGCAGTATGAGAGTTCATATCCGTAGAAGAGCCGTACAAACCGTTAGTGAAAAAGAGAGCTAAAATCAGGATGAATTCTGTGCTACAAGCACAGAATTCAAGAATGTCTGAGTCGGAAAAATCTTTCAGATTTTTTTCGGTGAATACATTCGGTTCCTGATTTTAGACCTCTTTTGAACTTACGTTTTGTAGGCGATTGGAGTCGGATAAGAACTCCCATACTGCCCCTCTCTGCCGTACACCTTACAAATTACTCTTCAAGAACTAAATTCACATTTATCTTGACATATAGTGTATAATTGTATACAATTATACACATTGAAAGTGTAAGTCACACTTCTTCTTTCAATAGTACCTAAAGGAGAGAGAGTTTATGGAGAATAGAAAAGTATATTTGGATAAGCATACGAATCTATTACAATTAGAGGAACATATGTATCCCCTTGTGGATGTGGATAAGCCGAATGTGTTCCGTAATCTGTTTCGGTATGATGAGGTTCCGAAGATAGCGTTTAATGATCGTATTGTTCCGCACAGTATGCCGGATGAGATTTGGATTACAGATACTACATTTCGTGATGGACAGCAGTCGCGTGCACCGTATAGCACGGAGCAGATAGTTACGCTTTATGACTATTTTCACAGATTAGGCGGTCCGAATGGAAAGATTCGGCAGTGTGAATTTTTCTTGTACAGCAAGAAGGATAGAGACGCTGTCTATAAATGTATGGAGAAAGGATATCAGTTTCCTGAGGTGACCAGTTGGATTCGGGCAAGTAAGAAGGACTTTGAATTGGTGAAAGAAATCGGAATGAAGGAAACGGGAATCCTGGTAAGCTGCTCTGACTATCATATTTTTTATAAATTAAAGATGACGAGAAGGGAATGTATGAACCATTATCTGTCTGTAGTGCGTGAGTGTTTGGAGACGGGTGTAAGTCCAAGATGCCATCTGGAAGATATTACAAGATCAGATATCTATGGTTTCGTAATTCCGTTCTGTCTGGAACTGATGAAATTAATGGATGAATACCAGATACCGGTTAAGATCCGTGTCTGTGATACGATGGGATATGGCGTGAATTATCCGGGTGCGGTGATTCCAAGATCTATTCCGGGTATCATCTATGGACTTCGTGTACATGCGGGAGTACCAAGTGAATTGATTGAGTTCCACGGGCATAATGATTTCTACAAAGCAGTCAGCAATTCTACAACAGCATGGCTCTATGGAGCAAGTGGAGTGAACTGCTCGCTCTTTGGAATCGGAGAGAGAACCGGTAATACACCGTTGGAGGCAATGGTATTCGAGTATGCACAATTACGGGGAACCCTGGATGGAATGGATACTACCGTAATTACGGAACTGGCGGACTATTATGAGAAAGAGATTGGATATAAGGTGCCGTCCAGAACACCGTTCGTTGGTAAGAATTTTAATGTTACGAGAGCAGGAATCCACGCAGATGGTTTGTTAAAGAATGAAGAGATCTATAATATATTTGATACGGATAAGTTTCTGAAACGTCCGCCGCTTGTGGCAGTTTCCAATACCTCGGGACTTGCAGGAATTGCACATTGGATTAATACGTATTTCCATTTACCAGAGGAGAAACAAGTGGATAAGAACACTGAACTGGTAGCAATGGTGAAAGCTTGGGTTGACAAAGAGTATGAGGAAGGACGAGTAACTGTTCTGACAGATGAAGAATTGCTTGCTGTGATTGACGATGCAAGCAAAAGATTAGGCATCGCCCTTATATAATATTTGTCAGAGAAATTACATATGGGTAGCAATGAATTACTTGAAAGAAAGACAGCATGCCTGTCTTTGGAGGGGAAAATGGAAGAATATCATGATCATTCCCTAAGGGGAAAGGTATTTCGAAAATTGCGGGAAGATATTCTCGCGGGTGTTTATAAAGATCACGATGAATTGAGAGAGATTACAATTGGGGAAGAATTAGGAGTCAGCAGGACTCCGGTAAGAGAGGCATTACGTCAATTGGAACTAGAAGGTCTGGTGACGATCATTCCGAATAAAGGGGCTTACGTCACAGGAATCAGCCAAAAGGATGTCCATGATATCTATAAGATAAGGTCTATGCTGGAAGGTTTATGCGCCAGATGGGCAACGGAGAATATCTCAGATGAACAGATTGAAAAACTGGAAGAGATCGTGCTGCTGTCAGAATTCCACCTTCGAAAAAAAGGCGAAGGAAAAGCAGCACAGGTATCGGAACTTGACGGAAGATTCCACAAAGTCTTGTATGAAGCGTCTGATAGTCGTATACTAGAACATGTATTATCTGATTTTCATAAATATGTGAAGATGGCGCGTACTTTGTCTGTAGGGGCAAAAGACAGGGCAGAAAAGTCGATTGAGGAACACAGAGGAATCTTGGATGCCATTAAGCAAAAAGACGCAGATCGGGCAGAGAAACTCGCCAACAGACATATAATGAACGTAATGGAGAACCTGCATATCATGGAATAGATGCATATTTTCACTTAGGCGGACAGCCAAGAAACAGGAGGAGATTAGACATGGCAAAGATTAAGATGACAACACCAATTGTAGAGATGGATGGAGATGAGATGACAAGAATTCTCTGGAAGATGATTAAAGAGAATCTTCTGGAGCCATTCATCGAACTGAATACGGAATATTATGATCTGGGACTTGAACACAGGAATGCGACCAATGACCAGGTAACCATTGATTCCGCAAATGCAACGAAGAAATATAAAGTTGCGGTAAAATGTGCAACCATCACACCGAATGCCGCACGTATGACAGAATATGATCTGAAAGAGATGTGGAAGAGTCCGAATGGAACTATTCGTGCAATCTTAGATGGGACGGTATTCCGTGCGCCGATCGTGGTAAAGGGAATCGAGCCTTGTGTGAAGAACTGGAAGAAACCTATTACGATTGCAAGACATGCTTACGGTGATGTGTATAAAGGTTCTGAGATGAAGATTCCGGGAGCAGGCAAAGTAGAACTTGTGTATACCGCAGAAGACGGATCAGAGACAAGAGAACTGGTACATAATTTTGACGATGCAGGAATTGTACAGGGAATGCATAATATCAATGCGTCTATTGAAAGTTTTGCAAGAAGTTGTTTCAATTATGCTTTGGATACCAAGCAGGACCTGTGGTTCGCAACTAAAGATACAATCTCTAAGAAGTATGACCATACCTTCAAAGATATTTTCCAGGAGATATTCGATGCGGATTATAAAGAGAAGTTCGAAGAAGCGGGAATTACTTATTTTTATACCTTGATTGATGACGCGGTAGCCCGTGTTATGAAGTCTGAGGGAGGGTATATCTGGGCATGTAAGAATTACGACGGCGATGTTATGAGTGATATGGTATCCTCAGCATTCGGTTCACTGGCTATGATGACTTCTGTGCTGGTATCTCCGGATGGATATTATGAGTACGAGGCAGCACACGGAACTGTACAGCGTCATTACTATAAACATTTGCAGGGAGAAGAGACATCCACCAACTCAGTAGCAACTATCTTCGCATGGACAGGCGCTTTGAGAAAACGTGGTGAATTAGACGGCAATACTGAATTAATGGCATTCGCAGATAAACTAGAAAAGGCAACAATTGACACGATTGAGGAAGGCAAGATGACGAAGGATCTGGCGTTGATTACCACGATGGAGAATCCGACAGTGCTGAACAGCGAAGACTTTATTAAAGCAATCGCAGAAAAATTGTGATTATTTTAACAGGGGACGTAGTAAACTGCATTTTTACTACGTCCCAAACTGCGTTTTAGGGTGTACCCAAATGGAAAATGTCCTGTACCCATCAGACAAATTGTGCTATACTTTTTTTCTGGGAGGAGATTGATACTATGAAAAGTAATTGTGAATCCTGTGCTCATTATGAATATGATGAGGACTATGAATGTTACACTTGCCAGATGAATTTGGATGAGGATGAATTATATAAGTTCGTAACCAATACATACCACGACTGTCCCTATTATAGTTACGGGGATGAGTATGCAATCGTAAGACATCAGATGTAGATACAATAAGAAATGGGGGCGTATACAAGATGAATATACTGATGATCAATGGTACTATGCGGAAGGGATCGAGTTACCATATTGGCAAGATGCTGATTGAGAAGATAGCCAAGAAAGAAGATCAGATTAGTGAGTTATTTCTGCCAAAGGATATGCCGGAATTCTGCCGTGGATGTGCAGTTTGCATTAAGGACAGCGAAAAAAAATGCTTAGATTATCTGATGTATATGAAACGGATCACCAAAATGATTGACGAAGCGGATCTGCTTGTATTCACTTCACCTGTTCATGTCATGCACGTAACAGGTGCATTAAAAGCTCTATTAGATCATTACGGCTATCGTTTTATGGTACACAGGCCAGAAGAATCTATGTTCCGCAAGCAGGCAGTCTGCATTACGACAGCAGCGGGGGGCGGCATGAAGTCAACACTTAAGGATATCAAAGACAGCCTGTTTTTCTGGGGCATCGCAAAAATTTATACATATGGAGTTGCGGTAGCGGCTACTTCATGGGAAGAGGTTGAAAAGGCTAAGAAAGATAAGATTGAACTGGAAATTGATAAAATCGTTCTTAAGTTAAAACGTGATACTGAAAAGGTAAAACCTGGGATTAAGACGAAGATATTATTCTATATTATGCGAAGCATGCATAAGAAAGGGATGAATCCTGTCGATCAGGAGTATTGGAAAGAGAAGGGGTGGCTTGAGAAAGAGCGGCCTTGGGGGAAGAAAGAGGGAATTTAATGGAGAAAGTGGAGTGGCGGAAGTGTACGGTGCAAGAGCAGGGAAGTTGTGGGCCGGAAAAAAACTTCTGTTTACTTCATGAATATTAATTCGTTCCACTCCCAATCTGTTATCCATCCGATACCCTTCCATCACATCTCCGCCAGGAATCCTCCCTGTTCGTGAAGAGTCATACATAAGAATGTCAGGCAGAGAGGGGCAGTATGGGCGTTCATATCCGTAGAAGAGCCGTACAATCCGTTGGTAAAAAAGAGGTCTGAAATCAGGATGAATTCTGTGCCACAAGCACAGAATTCAAGAATGTCTGAGTCGGAAAAATCTTTCAGATTTTCTCCGACGATTACATTCGATTCCTGATTCCAGACCTCTTTTGAACTTACGGTTTGTAGGCGATTGGAGTCGGATAAGAACGCCCATACTGCCCCTCTCTGCCGTACATCTTACAAATTACTCTTCAAGAACAAAATTCCATCTACTCCGCCAATTCCTCCCACTTCACATACAATTCTTCCAATTCTTCAGCAATCGCCGCCTTCTCTTTTGCCAGTTCCTGGCATTTTACAGAATTTGTGAAGATTTCTTCGAGCATCATCATCTCATCAATCTCGCCATCCCGCTCTTCAAGATGCGTAATCCGTTCTTCCGTTTTCTTAAGATTGTTTTGGCGTTTCCGTTCTCTTGCCTGGGCTTCCTTTTGTTCCTGCCAGCTGAGTTTGGATTCGGATACGTTTTCTGACTGGGAAGCAGAAGTGCCAGAGCCGGCATGATTACCACCCGCATATGCTGCAGTCAGTTCTTCTTTCTTCTCCAGATAATAATCGTAATTACCAATATAATTCACGAAAGTCTGATTCACCAGATCCAGAATCCTGGATGCAGTCTGGTTGATAAAATAACGGTCGTGAGATACATAAAGAACGGTTCCCGTATAATCATTCAATGCTTTTTCCAGAATCTCTTTGGATGAGATGTCCAGATGGTTGGTCGGTTCATCCAGGATCAGGAAATTTGCTTTAGAAAGCATTAGTTTGGCAAGGGATACACGGCCACGTTCTCCACCGCTTAAGTCACCAATACGCTTGAATACATCATCACCAGTGAACAAAAAGGCAGCCAGCATATTACGGATCTTCGTATTCGTAAGATCCGGGTAGTCATCGGAGATCTCGTCGAAGATGGTCTTTTCCATATGAAGTACATGGTGCTCCTGATCGTAATAGCCAATCTCTACATTCGTACCCAGCGTAAATGTCCCTGTATCTGCAGGAATTACCTGATTCAGAATCTTAAGAAGCGTGGTCTTCCCCGTCCCATTGTCTCCGATAATAGCAACATGTTCTCCGCGCTTGATATCCAGATTCACATCCTGGAATAAAGTCTGGTTCGGGAACGATTTGCCAAGATGTTCGATATGCAGTACGTCATTACCGCTGATGCAGGAAGGCTCTAATGTTAGATGAATCTCGGTATTCATCTCCACAGGTTTTTCCACAGGCTTGATCTTTTCAAGCATCTTTTCGCGGCTCTCTGCCCGCCTGATTGATTTTTCGCGGTTAAAGGAACGGAGTTTTTCAATGACCGCTTCCTGATGCTTGATTTCCTGCTGCTGGTTTAAATATTCTTTTAACTGGGCATCCCGGATCTGACGCTTTTTCTCAGCATAATCGGTATAGTTGCCCATGTATGTCATAAGTTTGCCCAATTCAATCTCCAGAACCTTGGTGACCACTCGGTTCAGGAAATATCGGTCATGGGACACGATTAAGACAGCACCTGGATAATTCAAAAGATAAGTCTCAAGCCATGCGATGGAATTAAGATCCAAGTGGTTGGTAGGCTCGTCTAGGAGTAGTATATCCGGCTTGGTAAGCAGTAGTTTGCCAAGGGATACCCGAGTCTTCTGCCCGCCGGAAAGCGTGTCCACAGGCTTGGAAAAATCTGTATCATCAAAGCCAAGACCTTTTAAGACTCCAGTAATCTCGCTTTCATAAGCATAGCCATTCTCACGCTCGAATGCCGCTGTCAGACGATTGTAGGTCTCCAGTCTGGATGCTAAGGCTTCGCCTTCCAGATGTTTTAATTCTAACTCGATTGAGCGGATCTGCTTCTCCATTGCGATAATATCTGCTTTGGCAAGTTTGACTTCTTCGTATATGGTACTTCCGCTCTGCATTTCCTGATGTTGGGCAAGATATCCGAGTGTCTTGCCTTTGGTAAGGATAACTTCTCCGCCGTCCGAGGGAAGTTCGCCTACGATCATCTTGAAAAGAGTAGACTTTCCTGCACCGTTAGGTCCTACAAGAGCTGCCTTCTCATGATCTTCTATATGAAAGGAGCCATCGGCTACGATTACCTTTTCACCGAAGGCTTTGCTGATTCCGTGACATGCTAATATCATAATATCCTCCTTCTTCGTTCGTTTTAATTATAGCGAAAATAGAACAAAATACAACTAAAAGTTTGACTTTAATCCGACAATTCTATATAATAATTCTTAGAATGGAGATGGAAGGTGAGATTAGTGGAAGAAAGAGAGATTTCTCAAGCGGTGATTCGAAGGTTACCAAGATATTATAGATATCTGGGTGAGTTATTGGAGAATGGGGTAGAGCGTATTTCCTCCAATGATTTGAGCAAGCGGATGAAGGTAACAGCATCACAGATTCGTCAGGATCTTAACAATTTTGGCGGATTTGGACAGCAGGGTTATGGGTATAACGTAAAGTATTTATACACAGAGATCGGCAAGATTCTAGGATTGGAAGAAGACCATAATATTATTATTATCGGAGCCGGTAATCTGGGACAGGCACTTGCCAATTATGCGGCATTTGAAAAGAGAGGATTTATTCTGAAGGGTATCTTTGATGTGAACCCGAGATTACAGGGAGTTGCAATCAGAGGTGTACCGATTCGTATGATGGATGAGTTAAAGGGATTCGTTCAGAGTAACGATGTAGAGATTGCTGTTCTTACGATTCCGAAGGACAAGGCAGTAGAAGTGGCGAATATGTTGGTTGAGAATGGCGTTCGTGCGATCTGGAATTTTGCACATACAGATCTGAATCTGCCGGAGCATATTATTGTTGAGAACGTACATTTATCAGAGAGTCTTATGCAGTTGTCTTATAACATCAGCCGCTATAACGAAGAACACAAAAAATAATAAGAACAAAGACGTGTAATGACCGGAATCTATTATATGCCCGGGCTTTACACGTCCTTTTATGTTATGATATATCAATAAAGAATTACCGATGGTAGAATCTATCAGGGTGAGAATGATATTTTTAATGATGGAAGTGAAAAGATGAGATATTTGGTAAATGGTCTCCAGATGAAACAGGCGGATCAGTATACAATTCAGGAGTTAGGCATCCCGTCAATGGAATTAATGGAGAGAGCCGCATTAAGATGTGTAGAGGTAATGGAAGAGGAAAAACTGGATCTATCAAGTCCCTGTATTGTATGCGGTTCCGGGAACAATGGTGGTGATGGGTTCGCGATTGCCAGGCTACTGGCGGGAAGAAATCATCCTGCGAAAGTGTGTTTTGTAGGAGATGTATCACACTGTACGGATGAGACAAGAAGTCAGATGCATATGCTAAGAGAAATTGGTGTAGAGATATGCAACGAATTCGAGGATGGTGAATATAGTATCATAATAGATGCAATCTTCGGAGTGGGATTAAGCCGCGAGATTCAGGGAAGATATTTTCAGATTATCCAGCGGATGAACGAAACTTCCGGAATCAAATTCGCTGTCGATATGCCGTCCGGGATATCCTCCGATCAGAGTAATATCTTAGGGATTGCATTCAAAGCAGATATTACCGTGACCTTTCAGGCAGAAAAACTAGGGCTTGCGTTCTATCCCGGAAAGGAGTATGCTGGCAGAGTAATCATAGCAGATATTGGAATCAGCATGGAAAAGACTTCCGTAGATAAGCAAGCGGCATATACGCTGGAGAGGGAGGAATACCAGAGGATACTTCCGATAAGAAAAGCTGACTCGAATAAAGGCACCTATGGAAGGCTTCTGATCATTGCAGGCAGTAAAGGAATGTCCGGTGCTGCCTATCTCAATGCTAAAGCAGCATATATGACCGGCGCAGGGCTGGTACGGATCTATACTCCGGAAGAGAATCGCATGATTCTGCAGCAGCAGCTTCCGGAGGCTATCGTGACTGCCTACGATCATTACGATAAGGAAGAATTATTAGGACTTTTAGATTGGGCAGATATCATCTGTATAGGATCAGGGCTTGGGCTTAGCGAACAGTCTGAAAAGATATTGAGGATAACGCTTACACACGCGGAGGTTCCGTGTCTGATCGACGCAGATGGATTGAATCTGCTGGCAAAGCATAGAGAATATATAGACAGCATTAAGACAGATATCATTATTACGCCTCATATGAAAGAGATGTCCAGGCTTGTTTCATTAAGCGTGGAGGAATTGAAGAGGGGCAGGATGGAGATTCTGGAGGAATATGTAAAGCAGTATCATTGGACTTGTGTGCTTAAGGATTCCAGAACTGTAGTTGCATCCCTGGATTCTCATCCTTATGTGAATCTGTCAGGCAATGCGGCGATGGCGAAGGCAGGCTCCGGTGATGTGTTGGCAGGTGTCATTGCGGCATTGATGGCACAGGGACTTGGGTGTCACGATGCAGCAGTTCTGGGAACATATCTGCATGGGAGGGCAGGCGATTACGCGAGGGCAGCCAAAGGCAGTTATAGCGTGCTTGCCAGAGATCTGATAGAATACTTAAGTGACGCATTGAAAGAAATAGAGACAACAGGAGGATCACAATGAAGCAATATACAAGAATCTGTGCAAGAATTGATCTGGATGCAATCGAATATAACGTTGAGATGATGAAGAAGAATATGGAAGACGGGACGAAGATGCTGGCAGTCATCAAATCAGATGGTTATGGGCATGGAGCGATGCAGGTTGCCAGATTTTTATTGCCGAAGGAATATATATGGGGATATGCGATTGCAACTTTGGATTACGCGGTTGTAATGAAGCGCCAGGGGATTACGAAACCGATCCTGGTGTTGGGATGCATCTTCCCGGGACAATATCAGGATATGCTGGATTATGAGATTCGTATGACGGTATATACGACAGAGATGGCAAAAGAAGTCTCTGATCTGGCGGTAAGCATGGGCAAGAAGGCATATATACACGTTAAGTTGGATACCGGAATGTCAAGACTTGGATTCCCGATCAATGAGGAGAGTGCTGATGAGATCGAAACTATCAGTAAGATGCCGAATCTTGTAATGGAAGGAATGTATACTCATTTTGCCAAGGCAGATGAGGAAGATAAGGCATTTACGAATTATCAGTTGAATCAGTATCTGTGGATGAAGAAAGAACTTAAGGACAGAGGGGTTACTTTCTCTTATTATCATTGTTCTAACAGTGCGGGAATCATTGATGTGAAGGATGCACATCTGGATCTTGTCAGAGCAGGAATTGCAACTTATGGACTCTATCCATCTGAAGAAGTAAAAAAAGACAATGTACCGCTTAGACCGGCGATGGAATTGATCAGTCATGTGGCTCATGTGAAATGGGTAGAAGAAGGAACGCCTGTCAGTTATGGCGGAACCTATGTTACGGATAAGAAGACCAGGATCGCAACCGTACCTATCGGGTATGGGGATGGCTATCCAAGGAGTCTGTCCAATAAAGGATATGTGCTGATTCATGGGAAGCGTGCAAATGTCATCGGTCGTGTATGCATGGATCAGATGATGGTCGATGTCACCGATATCGACGATGTGAAGTTCGGAGATAAGGTTACACTGGTAGGTACAGACGGAGATGAGAATCTTCCGGTAGAGGTGCTAAGCGAATTATCTGGACGATTCAATTATGAATTCGTCTGTGCTCTCGGAAAGAGGATTCCAAGGGAATATATCCGTCACGGCAAGGTGGTCGAACAGGTAGATTATTTCGTATAAGTAGGGAACATTTTTGAAACTCTATAGAATACATCCGAAAAAGATGGAAATACTTATCTTATCTTAAGAAAATCGGAGTGTGAATAGAGTGCAGGTAAGACGTGGAGATATATTTTACGCAGACTTAAGCCCGGTTGTGGGCTCTGAACAGGGCGGAATCCGTCCGGTACTGATTATACAGAACGATGTGGGCAACAGGCATAGTCCGACAGTCATCTGTGCAGCTATAACATCACGGATGAATAAAGCAAAATTGCCAACCCATGTTGAGATAGATGCGAGAAGATATCAGATTGTCAAGAATTCAGTCATATTATTAGAACAGATTAGAACCATAGACAAACAGCGGCTGAAGGATCTGGTATGCCATCTGGATAAAGAGATAATGAACAAAGTAGATGAGGCTTTAAAGGTTAGTTTCGAGCTTCATACATAGCAAAGGAGTATGAATTGAGAGATTATGGAAGAAGGTAGTATATTCCAAAGAATGAAGAGTCTGTTCCAGTCGGACGATGAGATGGATGAGGGAATGCAAAAAGAAGCGGCAGACTTGGTCCATAACATCATCCGCTATATGGACAAAGACGCAAAAGATATTATGACACACCGAAAACATATTGTAGCAATTGACGGTGACGAACCATTAGAAGATGCATTAAGATTCATGCTGGATGAGAATTTTTCAAGGTTTCCTGTCTATAAGGAGGGGATTGATGAGATCATCGGAATCCTGCACCTAAGAGATGCAATGACAGCCTATCTGAATACCGGACTCCGGAAAGTCCCGGTAAAAGAATTGAAGGATTACATAAGACCGGCTTCGTTTATTCCGGAGACCAAGCGTATTGACAGGCTATTTAAGAAGATGCAGGCAGAGAAGAATCATATCGCAATCGTGCTGGACGAGTACGGGCAAACATCGGGGCTTGTTGCCATGGAAGATATCCTGGAAGAGATTGTAGGAAATATCCTGGACGAGCATGACGAAGAAGAAGAGCGGATCATCAGGCTTGTAGATGGAAGTTATATGGTCAATGGGATGATAGACTTGGAGGAACTGGAGGAGAAACTTCCAATCACATTCGAAAAAGAGGAGTATGAGACGCTGAATGGATTCCTGATCAGCCAGTTGGAACGGATTCCGGCAGAGGATGAGCAGTGTATTGTTGAGTACGAGGGGTATCGTTTTACGGTTCTTTTGGTCGACAATAACATAATCCAGAGAGTTAAGATTGAAAAACGCTACAAAGAGTGATAAAATATGAAAAGCGTTTTTGAACAAAATGATAAAGATATAAAGAGAGGTATGAGACATGTCAGGACATTCAAAATTTGCCAATATTAAGCATAAGAAAGAGAAAAATGATGCGGCAAAAGGAAAGATATTCACAAAGATTGGAAAAGAACTTGCAGTAGCAGTTAAAGAGGGCGGAAGTGCTGACCCGGCTAACAACAGCCGTCTGCGTGACGTTATTGCGAAAGCGAAAGCGAACAATATGCCGAATGATACAATCGACCGTAACATTAAGCGTGCAGACAGTGACGCCAATGCAGCGAATTATGAACATATTACATATGAGGGATATGGTCCGAATGGTACAGCAATCATCGTTGAGACACTTACCGATAATAAGAATCGTACAGCATCCAACGTAAAGAATGCATTTACCAAGGGAAATGGTAACGTAGGTACGCCAGGATGTGTGTCTTTCATGTTCGATAAAAAAGGACAGATCGTAGTTGATAAGGAAGAGTATGAGGGAGATCCGGACGAACTGATGATGATGGCATTAGATGCCGGTGCAGAAGATTTTGTAGAAGAAGAGGATAGTTTTGAGATTCTTACTGATCCGGATGACTTCAGTGCAGTTCGTGTTGCTATGGAAGAAGCGGGTATCCCGATGGCTGCTGCAGAAGTAACCATGATTCCGCAGACTTATGTAGAACTTACAGATCCGAAGGATATTGCAAGCATCCAGAAGACTCTGGATATGCTGGACGATGACGATGATGTTCAGGATGTATATCACAATTGGGATGAATAATAAGTGAATCCTTACGAGCGGAGGAAGATGGATGGAGGACACCAGAAAAGAATTAGAAGCACTTTTTGATGAGATGCTGGGAAATATCAAGTATTTTAAAAAGAAGTCTTACCAGTCGGTTTTTGAGAAAAGTTATGAAAAATACAGTAGATTGTTTGAAAATTTGCAGTCTTATTGTGAAGAACTGGCAGAACAGAAGGATCGGGATGAAGTGATCAGAGATACGGCATCCGTGATACCGGACTATGCAATCCGGAAACTTAAAGATATTCCAAAACATAAAAAAGCAACGCTCTCGATCGATTATAATATGACGATGGCAGTATATATTATTCCGATGTTTACTTATCAGGGACTTCCTGAGAACGAAAGAATTGCAAAACAGATGGTAAAACTTTGGAATGAAAAGAAGGTTACAGGCAACAATATTCAGATGTCTACTTACGAGAAGATTGAAGGTGGATTCAAGAATAGGCTCTGCTATATTACTACAGCCGTATGTGACAGCCAGAATAAACCAGATGACTGCTATGAACTGACAGCACTACGAAACTATCGGGATCAGTATCTTATGAAAACCGAAGAAGGCAGACAGATGGTAGAAGAATACTATGATATTGCGCCGGGTATCGTCCTTGCCATTGACATGCAGCAGGATTCAAAGAGAATCTATGAAGGAATCTATAAAGAATACCTGATGCCGTGTATCCGTTATGCCGAAGACGGAAGGAATGAAGAATGTAAAGAATTGTATATGGATATGGTATATAATTTACAGAAAAAATATTTAGATTCATAGGGAGGACATATATGAGCGATTATAAGATTGAAACCAAATGCATCCAGTCCGGCTATCAGCCAGGCAATGGAGATCCACGTGTGCTGCCGATCTATCAGAGCACAACTTTCAAGTATAGTTCCAGCGAGCAGATGGGAAGACTGTTCGATCTGGAAGAATCCGGATACTTCTACACACGTCTTCAGAATCCGACGAATGACGCTGTGGCGGCTAAAATCTGTGATCTGGAAGGCGGTGTAGCAGCAATGCTTACATCTTCCGGTCAGGCAGCAAGTTTTTATGCTATTATGAACATTGCGGAAGCGGGGGATCATATTGTATGTGCTTCTGCGGTTTATGGCGGTACATATAACTTGTATGCCCATACGATCAGGAAGATGGGGGTAGAGGCTACTTTCGTTGATCCGGATTGTACAGAGGAAGAACTGAATGCTGCATTTAAGGAGAATACCAAAGCAGTATTCGGTGAGAGTATTGCGAATCCGGCACTGGTAGTACTGGATTTTGAAAAATTCGCCAAGGCTGCACATGCACATGGAGTTCCATTTATCGTAGATAATACATTCGCAACACCGATCAACTGTCGACCGTTTGAATGGGGTGCTGATATCGTTACTCACTCTACGACCAAGTACATGGATGGTCATGCATCTTGCGTCGGAGGCGCTATCGTTGACAGCGGCAATTTCGATTGGGAAGCATATGCGGATAAGTTCCCGGGACTTACGACACCGGATGAGACCTATCATGGAATCGTATATACACAGAAGTTCGGAAAAGGCGCATATATCACCAAGGCTACGGCGCAGTTGATGAGAGACTTAGGCTCTATTCAGGCTCCGCAGAATGCATTTCTTCTGAATATCGGTCTTGAGACATTACATCTTCGTATGCAGAGACACTGTGAGAATGCGATGAAAGCAGCAACCTATCTTCAGAATCATGAGAAAGTTGCCTGGGTTAGTTGTCCATCACTTCCGGGAGACAAGTACTATGATCTTGCTAAGAAATATATGCCAAATGGCACATGCGGCGTCATTACCTTCGGTCTGAAGGGCGGAAGAGAAGCGGCCGTACGCATGATGGATGCGCTTAAGATGATTGCAATTGTGACACATGTAGCAGATGCAAGAAGTTGTGTGCTTCATCCTGCAAGCCATACCCACCGTCAGATGAACGATCAGGAACTTCTTGAGGCAGGTGTACAGCCGGATCTGATTCGTTTCAGCGTAGGTATTGAGAATATAGAAGATATTATTGCGGACCTTGAACAGGCTCTTCGCGAGGTATAAAATTCTTCAAACACCCCCATACTAAGTAAAAAAGTATGGAGGTGTTTTTCTATGGCGAATGCAGAACGAGAAGAGCAGAAGAACGAACAGATTAAGGAAATGGGGAGTGTAGATCTGGAGGGAAATCAAAGCCGCCACCGGATTAAATTACTGACCATTATCGGAGAGATCGAAGGGCATGAAGCAGTTGCAGGCAATGCAAAATCAACGAAATATGAGCATCTTCTGCCACTGCTTGCAGAAGTGGAGGACAGCGATGAGATTGAAGGGCTTCTGATTCTGCTTAACACGCTTGGAGGAGATGTAGAAGCGGGTTTGTCCATAGCAGAGATGATTGCGTCATTAAGCAAGCCTACTGTATCGCTGGTGCTTGGCGGTAGTCATTCTATCGGAGGACCTCTGGCGGTATCGGCCAAGTATTCCTTTATTGTGCCAAGTGGCACTATGATCATCCATCCGGTCCGTTCTAATGGCATGTTTATCGGTGTGACGCAGAGCCTGCGCAATATGATTCGGACTCAGGATCGGATCACTCGTTTCCTTGCAGATCATTCTCGTATCACACAGAACCGGATAGAAGAATTAATGCTGAATCCGACGGAGTTAGTGAAGGATGTAGGAACGCTTCTGGAAGGTAAGGATGCAGTGCGTGAAGGACTGATTGACGAAGTGGGCGGTATGAGTGATGCATTGAGTAAATTGCACGAAATGATTGAACAAGAGCGGCAGAAAAAGTGTGAAAATAGGTAATGACAGCCCTTTTTAAAAATGCTATACTTATATATAGTATTGCCAGAATAAGGGGGAAGTAAAATGGCTGCTAAATCTAAGAAAAGAGGGAGTAAGAAGCAGACAGGACAGGCGAAAAAGACAAGCACGAAAAAGACAAATACAAAGCCTGCAGAATCAAGTTTCGTCGGAACTGAGATTGTAATCTGGATTACGCTTGCGGTTAGTATCTTATTGCTGATCAGTAATTTTGGAGTTGGCGGTTTTATCGGGGGAGCAATTGCCGAGTTCTTAGCGGATATCTTTGGCTGGGTTGCATATCTGATTCCGTTCGTTTTATTTGGCACTGTTACTTTTGTGATATCGAACCATGGAAACTGGAATGCATATATGAAAGTGACTACGGGTCTTATCTTTTTGGTACTGGTCTGCACATTTTTACAATTAGTTGATGATAAAGGCGGGAAACTGGGAGATATTCTGGTGAATATTCTTACTCCCGCCATAGGAATAGCGGGTACATATGTGGTAGATATCATTCTGATGATTATCTGTCTGGTGATTATTACAGGTAAGTCCGCATTAAAAGGTGTAAAAAGTCAGAGCGATAAAGCATATGACAAAGCAAAGAAAGACGCTATCAGAAGGCGTGAACAGGCGGAAGAGCGCAGAAAACTGAAAGAAGCGCAGGAAAAAGACGCTTCGCCAAAAGAAGCAAAGTCAAAGCCACTCAGATCACTGAAGAGAAGTGATCAGCATGTAGAGGGAGTATCTTTTGATACGACTCTTGCTAAGAAGTCTCCGAATATGAAGGAATTGAAGGTTGATCCGTTAGAGGCGAAGGAAGAAGTTCCATTTGTAATCAATCGAGGGGAAGAAGCAGTATCAGTAGGAAGTGATATATCGGATGATCCGATGAATGCAGTTTCTGAAAGTCCGATGATGGAAGAGACGATATCAGAAGAATCCGATGCAATTCTTTCGCAGGAGCCAGTGGCTGCGAAACCTGCGAATAGAAGGGGCAAATCAAAAGATGCCAACATTGCAGGGGAAGTTGCAGATGTTGCTGCTACTGTGGAGGCAGCTTCTCAAAAGCCAAAGAAGGCCTATCGAATGCCGCCGATCTCCCTGCTTAAAAGGGGAACCAAAAAAGGCGGGGAGTCCGATGCACAACTTCGAGAAACTGCCATGAAATTGCAGCAGATCCTTCAGAACTTCGGAGTCAATGTTACGGTTACCAATGTAAGTTGTGGACCATCGGTTACCAGATATGAACTTCAGCCGGAGATGGGAGTCAAGGTCAGCAAGATCGTAGGGCTTTCCGATGATATCAAGCTGAATCTGGCAGCTGCGGATATCCGTATCGAAGCGCCAATCCCGGGAAAGGCGGCTGTTGGTATTGAGGTGCCGAACAAAGAGAACTCTTCCGTAATGCTAAGGGATCTTCTGGAGTCTTCGGAATTCAAGAACAGTACTTCTAAGATATCTTTTGCGGTTGGAAAAGATATCGGAGGCAAGACGGTGGTGGCAGATATTGCCAAGATGCCTCATGTGCTGATTGCCGGAGCAACCGGATCAGGAAAATCTGTCTGCATCAATACTCTGATTATGAGTATTCTGTACAAGGCGACGCCGGAAGAAGTGAAGTTGATTATGATTGACCCGAAGGTAGTCGAGTTAAGTGTATACAATGGTATCCCGCATCTGATGATTCCGGTAGTGACAGACCCCAAGAAGGCAGCCGGAGCATTGAACTGGGGCGTAGCAGAGATGGATCGCCGCTATCAGGCATTTGCAGAATACGGTGTCAGGGACATGAAGGGATATAACGAAAAGGTTGCTTCTATGCCGCCTGTAGAGGGTAAGAAACAAGAGCCTCTGCCACAGATTATTATCATCGTAGACGAACTTGCCGACTTGATGATGGTTGCGCCTGGAGATGTGGAACAAGCCATCTGTCGTCTTGCACAACTTGCAAGAGCCGCCGGCATCCATCTGGTACTGGCAACGCAGAGACCGTCGGTCAATGTCATTACAGGACTGATTAAGGCAAACATGCCATCCAGAATTGCTTTCTCTGTATCGTCCGGAGTTGATTCCCGAACGATTATTGATATGAACGGTGCTGAGAAATTACTTGGAAAAGGCGACATGCTTTTCTATCCGGCAGGGTATCAGAAGCCAGCCAGAGTACAGGGCTCCTTTGTCACAGACAAGGAAGTGCAAAGCGTAGTAGATTACCTGAAGGATCAGCATGGGGATATTACATACAATGAAGATGTTGTCAATCAGGTGAATACAAGTTCGATTGGCGGTATGTCGCTGGCGAGCGCACCGGAGGGAGATGAACGCGACGTGCATTTTGTAGAAGCAGGTCGCCTCATTATAGATAAAGACAAGGCATCCATAGGGATGCTGCAGCGTACATTTAAGATTGGATTCAACCGTGCTGCCAGAATTATGGATCAGTTATGCGAGGCTGGGGTAGTTGGACCGGAGGAAGGAACAAAGCCAAGAAAAGTATTGATGTCTCCGGAAGAATTCAATCAGTATGTTGAGGAAAATATTTAAAAAATAAAGGAACTAAAGAAAAATCATAAAAAGAAAGGATTGGAAACCATGAAAACAGATATCCAGATTGCACAGGAAGCACAGATGGCACACATCAGAGATGTAGCCGCAACAGTAGGAATTGAAGAAGATGAATTAGAGTTTTACGGAAAGTATAAAGCAAAACTTTCTGACGATGTATGGGAGAAGATCAAAGACAGACCAGATGGAAAACTGGTGCTGGTAACTGCCATTAATCCGACACCGGCAGGCGAGGGAAAGACAACGACAACAGTAGGATTAGGTCAGGCACTTGCAAAATTGAATAAGAAGGCGATTATCGCACTTCGCGAGCCATCTCTTGGACCTTGTTTTGGAATCAAGGGAGGCGCAGCAGGTGGCGGATATGCTCAGGTTGTACCAATGGAAGATCTGAACCTTCATTTTACCGGAGATTTCCATGCGATTACTTCTGCGAATAACCTTCTTGCGGCGATGTTAGATAATCACATTCAGCAGGGCAACGCGTTACAGATTGATCCAAGACAGGTGGTATGGAAACGATGTCTGGACATGAATGACAGAAACCTTCGTAACATTGTCGTGGGGCTTGGAAGCAAGATGGATGGTATGGTAAGAGAAGATCATTTTGTCATCACGGTTGCATCAGAGATTATGGCAATTCTCTGTCTGGCAGAGGATATTCAGGATTTGAAGCACCGTCTCGGCAAGATTATTGTGGCATATAACTTTAGCGGAGATCCGGTGACGGCAGATGATCTGCAGGCAACAGGCGCTATGACTGCGCTTTTGAAAGATGCGATTAAGCCGAACCTGATTCAGACATTAGAGCATACCCCGGCACTGGTACATGGCGGACCATTTGCGAATATCGCACATGGCTGCAACAGTGTCAGAGCCACAAGAATGGCATTAAAATTAAGTGATATTACGGTAACAGAAGCAGGTTTCGGTGCAGACTTAGGTGCTGAGAAGTTCCTGGATATTAAGTGCCGTAAAGCAGGCTTCAAACCGGATGCAGTTGTTTTGGTTGCAACTGTCCGTGCTTTGAAGTATAATGGTGGGGTTGCAAAGGCTGATCTTGGGAAAGAGAACTTAGATGCTCTGGCAAAAGGAATCGTGAATCTGGAGAAACATATCGAGAATATTCAGAAATACGATATCCCAGTCGTTGTAACATTGAATTCATTCATTACTGATACGGATGCTGAAAATGAATATATCCGCAGATTCTGTGAAGAAAAAGGCTGTGAATTCGCACTATCCGAAGTATGGGAGAAGGGCGGAGAAGGTGGAATTGCTCTGGCAGAAAAAGTATTAGATACATTAGAGAATAAGGAAAGCCATTATCACCCATTATATGAGGACGAGTTATCTCTGAAAGAGAAGATTGAGACCATCTCGAAAGAGATCTATGGAGCAAGTGGCGTAATCTACGAGCCTGCTGCCGAGAAACAATTAGCGAAGATTGAATCTATGGGATTCGGCAACCTCCCGATCTGTATGGCGAAGAACCAATATTCTCTGTCTGATGACGCGAAGAAACTGGGACGTCCGACAGGCTTTGATATTCATATCCGCGAGGTATATGTAAGTGCCGGAGCGGGATTTGTTGTAGCGCTTACAGGTGCGGTAATGACCATGCCGGGACTTCCGAAGGTTCCTGCTGCCAATGGCATTGATGTATCAGAGGATGGAAAGATTACAGGATTATTTTAGGGGGTTCTCTTAAGATGAAATGTAGGTATTGCGGACATGAGATACCAGAAGGAATGTTATATTGCGAAAAATGTGGTGAGGAAGTCCGCATTGTTCCTGACTATAACCCTTTAGATGATATGCTGACCCAGCAGATACGAGGCGCGATCAATGGCGACGACAGTTATGATGATTACCTTGATTATCAGGCTGTAAGTAATACAGATCCAAGAAGAAAGAGCGCCGGACGCAGCACTGGCAGGAATACTGGACGCACTTCCGGTCGTAATGCAGGTCGTACTTACGGTCGTAATACAGGAAATACCACTAGAAGACGCAACACGGATCTTCAGCGAGGGAACACTTCGCGGAATCTGTCAGAACGAGAGAAAAAGCGCAGGCAGGCAGAGCGCAAAAAAGCGCTGCGCCGAAAGAGAAGGAGATGTATACTTCTCATTATGCTGGTATTTCTCCTTGCGGCTGTGGGGATCGGAATAGCAGTCTATCAAATGTCCTATAAAGGAATTGTAGGTAAAGGAAACAAGGCTTTAGAGTCTAAGGAATACAATGCGGCAATCGAATACTTTGAAAAAGCTTCTGATAAGGATAATACTAAGGCAGATGCATATGTCGGCTTATCCAAGGTCTATATTGCCCAGAAGAATCTAAGCAGGGCAGAATCCGTATTCTTGGATGTGATAAAAGAGCAGCCGAAGAATTCGGATGTCTATCAGGCGTGTGTCCAGTTCTATATGGATACGGATCAGAAGGAAGAGATTCCGATGCTTTTGGAAGATGCAGATGACAGCGTAAGAGAAGTATTAGGCGGTTATATCATCGAAGGTCCCGAATTCAGTCTGGATGATACAGAGGTATTCGATGATGTACAGGAATTATCCTTAAGTGCCAAAGACGGCTATACCATATATTATACGGATGATGAAACTGAGCCAAGTATCAACAGTACGAAATATACAGAACCGATTCGGATCGGAGAAGACGAGACTGTGATCAAGGCAATTGCCGTGAATAAGAAAGGTGTTCCAAGTCTTCCAGTGGAGAAGACATATACGGTAGAATTGCCGATTGAAGATGCTCCGGCGGTATCACCATCCACGGGACAGTATGACTCGGCAATGCAGATCGAGATTAAGATTCCGGATGGGTATACGGCATATTATACAATGGATGGAAATGATCCGACGACAGCATCCAAGAAGTACAGTGGACCGATCGATATGCCAAGTGGTGAGACGATCTTTAAGGCGATCCTTGTGAATGGTAAGGGACGTGTAAGCGGGGTAACCACCAGAAGTTATGTATTGGAGACGGAATAGT
>NZ_JBNPMC010000052.1:0-22069 GCF_050313795.1 Bariatricus sp. SGI.154 | reverse complement strand
GTTGCAATTCTATATGTTATTCTAATAATTAAAAATATTACGAAAATAAATTTTGCAAGTTTTTGATGCAAAAATTGCATAACAAAACGAAAAAATCGGAATGCATCCTATAAAAATGATAGAAAAATGCAAGTGAGACTTGACAATTCTTCATACTATCCTTACAATAGCAAATAGCGTATTATGAAATCAATGAGAATTACGGGAGGGAACTTCTATGACACCATATAGTCAGTTGAGTAAGGAAGAATTAGAAGCGTTGAAAAATGATCTGGAGCAGCAGTTTGAGGATGTAAAGGGCAAGGGGCTGAAATTGGATATGTCCCGTGGTAAGCCTTCAAAATCCCAGTTGGATATTAGTATAGGGATGATGGATGTCCTGACAAGCGATACCGATATGCTGAGTTCTGACGGAATAGATTGTCGGAATTACGGCGTGCTGGATGGGATCAGCGATGCGAGAAAATTGCTTGCGGATATGTCAGAGGTGCCAGAGAGAAATATCCTTATATATGGAAACTCTAGTCTGAATGTTATGTTTGATACAGTATCACGTGCCATGACACACGGTATCATGGGCAGTACTCCGTGGTGCAAACTTGATCATGTAAAATTCTTATGTCCGGTACCGGGATATGACCGTCATTTTGCAATCACAGAATTCTTCGGTATTGAGATGATTAACATACCGCTTCTTGAGACGGGACCGGATATGGATATGGTAGAGAAACTGGTCGCAGAGGATGAATCAATCAAGGGAATCTGGTGCGTGCCGAAGTACTCTAATCCAACAGGTGTCTCTTACTCAGATGAGACGGTAAGAAGATTCGCAAAACTGAAACCTGCAGCCAAAGATTTCCGTATCTTCTGGGATAATGCATATTCTATCCATCATCTGTATGATGATAAGAGAGATGTGATTCTGGAATTGTTAAATGAATGTATCAAGGCAGGCAACCCGGATATGGTGCTGAAGTTCATCTCTACCTCCAAGGTTTCCTTCCCTGGTTCAGGAATCGCGGCTTTGGCAGCATCTCAGGCGAATCTGGAAGATGCAAAGCGTTATATGAGTTTCCAGACCATCGGTCATGATAAACTGAACCAGTTACGTCATGTGCGTTACTTTAAAGATATGCAGGGAATGTATAATCATATGAGAAAACACGCTGAGATCCTGCGTCCGAAGTTTGAGAAGGTTCTGGAAGTTTTGGACCGTGAACTGGGCGGGCTGGAGATTGGTTCCTGGACGAAGCCGCTGGGCGGATACTTCATTTCCTTTGATGCGATGGAGGGCTGTGCGAAGGAGATCGTGGCAAAGGCGAAGGAAGCCGGACTGGTTATGACAGGTGCCGGTGCAACCTATCCTTATGGAAAAGATCCAAAAGACAGCAACATCCGAATTGCACCATCATTTCCGACTGTGGAAGAACTAGAGGTTGCGGCTGAGATCTTCGTGCTGAGCGTGAAGTTAGTAAGCATAGAGAAACTGCTGAATGCATAATTCTGCCGATGATAGATTATAAAGATTATTTTGCAATAAAAATTGATACTTAACAAAGGCTTATATGAAAAAAGGCTTGCTTTTTGATTCTAGGTATGGTACACTATCCTAGCGAATGGAAGTAGGTCTTTTTTTTATGCCTAAAATTGGGTAGCCTCGCAAGCTACCAAGTAACATGTTAATAAGACACAAAAAGCGAGGTGGAAGTTGTGCGTACAAGAATCACATTGGAATGTACAGAATGCAAGCAGCGTAACTACAACATGACAAAGGACAAGAAAGCTCATCCGGAACGTATGGAGACTAGGAAGTACTGTAAGTTCTGCAAGTCACACACATTGCACAAGGAAACAAAATAGTCGCCGTAAAGGAGTGGACGTCATGAGTGAGAAGACGCAGAAGAAAAGCTGGTTCAAAGGTCTTAGCAGAGAATTTAAGAAAATCATTTGGCCAGATAAGATGACAGTAGCAAAACAGACGGCAGCAGTTGTTTCTGTATCCGTAGTAATGGGAGTTATCATCGCGATCATTGATTTTATCGCCCAGTACGGAGTGGATTTATTAGTAAAATAGCACTGATAATCTGCAGGCAAGAAAGGTGAGTTTATGTCAGAGGCAAAATGGTACGTAGTTCATACCTATTCAGGGTATGAGAACAAAGTAAAGGCTAACATTGATAAGACAATTGAGAACAGACATCTGGAAGATCAGATTCTGGAGGTTCGTGTTCCGATGCAGGATGTCGTAGAGATGAAGAACGGTGTTCAGAAAGCGGCACAGAAGAAGATGTTTCCTGGCTATGTGCTGATTCACATGATTATGAACGACGATACATGGTACGTTGTTCGTAATACGAGAGGTGTTACCGGATTCGTTGGACCGGGATCTAAGCCGGTTCCGCTTACGGATGCTGAGATGGCACCGCTTGGAATCAGACAGGAGAATATTGTCGTAGATTTTGCGGAAGGCGATACCGTTCAGGTAATTGCCGGCGCGTGGGCAGATACCGTTGGAGTGATCCAGTCTATGAACTTGCAGAAGCAGAGTCTTACCATCAATGTTGAACTGTTCGGCCGCGAAACGCCGGTTGAAATTAGTTTCGCAGAAGTTAAAAAAATGTAACAGGCAGTGGGAGGGGACTTAAGTTCCCGGAAGCACCACAAGGAGGTAATTAAAATGGCAAAAAAAGTACAAGGTTATATTAAGTTACAGATCCCTGCTGGAAAAGCTACACCGGCACCACCGGTTGGACCTGCACTTGGTCAGCACGGTGTTAATATCGTTGAATTCACTAAGCAGTTCAACGCAAGAACAGCAGATCAGGGAGACTTGATTATTCCTGTTGTTATCACAGTTTACAATGACAGAAGCTTTAGCTTCATCACAAAGACACCACCGGCAGCAGTTCTGATTAAGAAGGCTTGCAACATTAAGTCTGGATCAGGTGTTCCGAACAAGACAAAGGTTGCTACAATTACAAAGGCACAGTTACAGGAGATCGCTGAACTGAAGATGCCAGACCTGAATGCAGCAACAGTTGAAGCTGCTATGAGCATGGTAGCAGGAACATGCCGCAGTATGGGTGTAAAGATTGAGGAGTAATTAGTTCATTATAAACGTGAAAACAAGAATCGTGGGAGGGTTATCCCGACATTACCACAAGGAGGTTATTTAGATGAAAAGAGGAAAGAAATATGTTGAAGCTGCAAAAGCAATTGACAGAGGAACGCTCTATGATGTTGCAGATGCAGTAGCATTAGTTAAAAAGACTGCAGTAGCGAAATTCGATGAGACAATCGAGGCTCATATCAGAACAGGCTGTGACGGACGTCACGCTGACCAGCAGATTCGTGGAGCAGTTGTACTGCCACACGGAACAGGTAAGAAGGTTCGTATCCTTGTATTTGCTAAGGATGCTAAAGCAGAAGAAGCAAAAGCAGCTGGAGCAGATTACGTTGGAGGAATGGAACTGATCGAGAAGATCCAGAAAGAAAACTGGTTTGAATTCGACGTTGTTGTTGCTACACCGGATATGATGGGTGTTGTAGGACGTATCGGTCGTGTACTTGGACCAAAAGGTCTTATGCCGAACCCGAAGGCTGGTACAGTAACAATGGATGTTACGAAGGCTGTTAATGATATCAAAGCTGGTAAGATTGAGTACAGACTTGACAAGACAAACATTATCCATGTGCCGTTAGGTAAAGCATCATTTACCGAAGAACAGATTACGGACAACTTCCAGACGCTGATTGATGCAATCAACAAAGCAAGACCGGCAGCAGTAAAAGGTCAGTTCTTAAAGAGCGTGACACTTACTTCTACAATGGGACCTGGTGTTAAGATTAACCCAATGAAACTTGTAAAATAGATTGAGTCAACGAAATATATAATCCCCCGGAATTCCGGGGGATTTTTAATTGGGGACAGAGCAATCGAATTATAAACTGTAGTCTGAATATGGACCGCTGAATACATGCCGCAGGTATGCCACGGAATTCTTCGCATCCTGATCCAGTTTGGATTCGTCCGGACACAGATTTCTCCAGATTTTGATGTCGTTTCCTACTTCGCCGCCCATCAGTACGAATGGTTCCATGACAATGTTCTTGTCATATCCCACGCGGCGCAATGCATGACCAATCTCTGCCCATGGCATAGTACCCTTGCCCGGAACGCGGCGGTTGTTCTCGCCTACGTGGAAATGTCCGAGTTTGTCTCCGGCTGTAAGGATGGCGTCGATCATGCTGTCTTCTTCGATATTCATATGGAAGGTATCCAGCATTACCTTTGCGGCTGGAACGTCAACTTCTTCTACGAACTGTACTGCCTCTTTGGCGGTGTTCAAGATGTAGCCTTCGAAACGGTTCAAGACTTCCAGACAGTAATCAACGCCGCATTCTCCGGCGATCTTGGCTACGGTACGAACGTTTTTAACACTTCTTGCCCAGTCGCCAGCTTTGTCGATTGGCTTAGAGTAGTCAACCGGCCAGTAAGAATAGATGCCGCCGCCGATCGTGTGAATATCCAGATATTCTAATTGCTTTAAGATGTCCGTGTAGAAATTAATTGCATTTTTCGCAACATTTTCATCAGCGGAAGCCAGATTCTCTGATGCGGATGGACCGTAACCTGCAGTCAGGGTAACGCCCTGTGCTTTTGCCTCGGATTTCAGGTCGTCCAATTCTGTTTTAGAGATGTTTTTGAGAAGCGCGCAAGAAATCTCTAATGTATCAAAGCCGAGGCTTTTAACCTTTTCGATGTATTTCTTCTGATCTGCACCCCACTGTTTCTCCCAGTAAGCAAAATAAATTCCATATTTCATGAGTCATCCTCCTTTATAAAATAAATTATTTACGTTTTGTTACGTTCCGGGAACGTATTACTGTTAAGATAATATTAGTTATTTGTGTGCTAGTTGTCAATAGTGTTGAACCAATTCTATAATATAGTTAAGTAACAAGACGTAATTTTATGTAAAATATACAAAAATGAATTTCGAATACATAACGTAAATTTACGTATATATAAACATTAAGTTTACTTTGATGGAAAAATATGTTACTATTTTATTAGCATATTAAGATGGGTGAGATGAATATTAGGAGTTCTTTTGAGGAAAAGAATGATAGATTAGGATAAAAGATGAATCTCTCTGCCTGGGAGATGAAAACTGAGAAGTTAGGAGGAGTGTGCCATGAGAAATAGAAAAGAAATATCGATTCGAGATATCGCTGCGCAGGCGGGAGTATCAACTGCTACAGTCTCTCGCATCTTGAATAAGAAAGGCGGATATTCTGACGAGACGGAACGCTTGGTCATGGATATCGTGAAGAGCAGTTCTTATAAAGTGTCGGAAAAAAACAGAGAGAAAGCGGTTGGAATCCTGATCCAGGATATTAAGAATGAATGGTTTGCCAATGTTGCGGCAGACCTGGAGGAGCAGTTATACCGGCAGGGATATTCTGCATGTATTCACACGACGAATGAGGATGCGAAGAAGACGCTGTGGTATTTTGAAGAGTGTATGAGGCGCAGATTTGCCGGAATTATCATCGTATCTCCAACCAAGGAGATCGCACAACGTGCGAAAGGGGCAAAAGTGCCGGTGATCTTCATCGACCGTACGCCGGTTCAAAAAGAAGATATTGTAAGCATTGAGTATGATCATTACCTGGGCGGATACATGGCGACGGAGCATCTGATACGAAAAGGCTGCCGAAATATTATGTTCCTGGGCGTAGAGGAGGATAATCCGGCGAGTAGATCAAGGCTTCACGGATATATAGATGCATTGGAGGAATATCATCTGCCGCAATCAGAGGATCTGATCGTGCATCTGGATGATAATTATCACCTTTATGACACGGCTTACCAGATTACCTATTATCTTTTGAAAAAGAAACTGAACTTCGATGGAATATTTGCTACAAATGATCTGCGGGCATTCGGAGCCTTACAGGCGCTTCAGCAGAATGGAGTGAAGGTGCCGGAAGAGATCAAGGTGATCGGCTTCGATGACATCTCTCTGGCGCGGCAGTGCTATCCGGCACTTACTACGATCCGGCAGAATACACAAGAACTGGCGAAGAACACGGTACAGATGCTGCTGCGGCTGATTCTGGAACCTGAGACGGTGGAAAACCGGCATGTGGTGATTCCGGTTTCCCTGGTAGAGCGGGGCACAGCGTAGAAGACGACCTTTTTGAAAATAATTTTCATAATAATTCTCAAAAAGGTTGACAAACAAGAACTGTGGTGCTATAGTGTGAAAAGAGTTAGTAATAAATAACCGAAGCTTGAAAGGTGGATGAAAAGTATGAATCTAACCGATGCTCAGGAAGGAAAAGAGTACATTGTTCAGGGGATTGAAACAGACGATGAGGATCTGAATGCATTCTTATTTTCATTAGGATGCTATAGTGGAGAGCCTATTACGGTAGTGTCCCGCCTGAATAAAAGTTGTGTCGTTTCCATTAAGGACGGTAGATATAATATCGACAATCAGTTGGCATCAGCGATCTTAATCTAAAAAGATTAAGCGCTGGTGGCAGTTGTTTTTTTAGGTTATCGATTAGTGAAAACTAACTTTTGCGTTTATTTGACTTTAAGAGAATGCTTAAAAAGGATAAGAGGAGGATTTTAACATGAGAATTGCTTTTGCTGGTAATCCGAATAGCGGTAAGACTACCATGTACAATGCACTTACCGGCAGAAATGAAAGGGTTGGTAACTGGGCAGGTGTTACTGTTGAGAAGAAAGAGAGCCCGATTAAGAAAACGTATTATGATGGCAGCGAGGAACTGATTGCAGTGGATCTTCCTGGTGCTTATTCCATGTCTCCATTCACTTCTGAGGAGAGCATCACAAGTGGTTATGTTAAGAATGAGCATCCGGATGCGATCATCAATATTGTGGACGCAACCAATCTGAGCCGTAGCTTGTTCTTTACGACACAGTTGTTAGAACTGGGCGTGCCGGTGGTTGTGGCACTGAATAAGAGCGACATCAATGAGAAGAAGGGAACTAAGATCGATGCAGAAGTATTATCTGCCAAATTGGGCTGCCCGGTTGTGAAGACAGTATCTACTTCCGCGAGCGGACTGACAGAGGTTGTGAAGGCTGCTGCTTCCCTGAAGGGAAAGGAACAGAAGGCTCCTTATGTTCAGGGCAATATTGATCTGACAAGTAAGACAGAGGTCGAGGCGGCTGACCGTAAGCGTTTCAGTTTTGTGAACCAGATTGTGACTGGCGTTGAGACTCGTAAGGTTCTGACCAAGGAGAAGAATTCTCAGGATACGCTTGACTCTGTTCTGACGAATCCTGTTGCAGGTCTGATTATTTTTGCGGTTGTAATGTTCCTGGTATTCCAGATCTCTCAGGCATGGGTAGGACCGTGGATTGCCGATGCTTTGGTAGGAGCAATTGAAAGTTTCCAAGAGATGGCTGGCGGCTGGATGGAGAATGCGAATCCGTTCTTGTCAGCACTGATTGTTGATGGTATTATTGGTGGTGTTGGTGCCGTTGTCGGTTTCCTGCCGCTGGTTATGGTTATGTATTTCCTGATCGCCCTGTTGGAAGACTGTGGTTACATGGCACGTGCTACGGTTGTGCTTGACCCTATTTTCAAAAAGGTTGGTCTTTCCGGAAAGTCAGTGATTCCGTTTGTTATCGGTACCGGTTGTGCGATCCCTGGTGTTATGGCTTGCCGTACAATTCGTAATGAGCGTGAGCGCAGAGCGACTGCTATGCTGACACCGTTCATGCCTTGTGGCGCGAAACTTCCGGTTATCGCATTATTTGCAGGTGCTTTCTTTGCAGATGCATCCTGGGTTGGTACCCTGATGTACTTTGTAGGTATTGTATTGATTCTGGTTTGCGCCCTTCTGGTGAACAAACTGGCTGGTTACAAGGTAAGAAAGTCCTTCTTCATCATCGAGTTGCCTGAATACAAACTTCCAAGCCTGAAGCGTGCGGTCATCTCCATGTGCGGACGTGGCTGGGCTTACATTGTGAAGGCTGGTACGATCATTCTGGTGTGCAATACCGTGGTTCAGATTATGCAGAGTTTCAATTGGCATCTTCAACTTGTGGAAGAAGGTATGGAGAACACATCAATCCTGGCTTCCATTGCGAATCCTTTCGCTTATATCCTGGTACCGATCGTTGGCTTCCACGCATGGCAGCTTGCGGCAGCAGCGGTTACTGGTTTCATCGCGAAGGAAAATGTCGTTGGTACACTGGCTGTTTGCTATGGCGTAACAAGTTTCATTGATACAGACGAATTGGCTCTGATGGAAGGCGCTGGTACAGAGGTTGCTACAATCTTTGCTATGACAAAGGTTGCTGCTTTGGCTTACCTGATGTTTAACCTGTTCACACCTCCGTGTTTTGCTGCGATCGGTGCTATGCATTCTGAGATTAAGAGCGGCAAATGGCTGGCTGGCGGTATCTGCCTTCAGTTAGGTGTCGGTTATACAGTTGGATTCCTTGTATACCAGATTGGTACACTGATTACTACAGGTTCTCTGGGCGGCGGTTTCGTGCCTGGTCTGATTATTGTTGCTGTGATGGCTGCAGTTGTTGTCTATCTGATCCAGAAGACGAATAAGAACCTGGCTGCTGAGTATGCTTTGAGCAGTAAATAAGATTATATATAAGTAAGATTACATATAAGTAAGGAGTTTGTCGTATGATAGATGTGATTGTTGTTGCAATACTTGTAGTGGCTGTTGGCTCTGCGCTGGCGTATATCATGAAGTCCAGAAAGAACGGAATCAAATGTGTTGGCTGCCCGGATGCAAAATACTGCTCTTCCTGCAGTCATGCCGAGGGAAATGCTTCCGGGTGTGGCAGTGAGTCGCACGCCGGCTGCGGTTGTCATACGGATGAAAAATAATATATGTATGATAAAAGGAGAACGATGTGATGGTCGTTCTCCTTTTTGGGATAGACGAAGTGGTTGAAACCTCGTCTCTTCGCTATTCTTTTATATCGGTTACTTTATATCCGGCTTTTTCAATGGCGTTCTTGATGGTCTCGTTGCTGATCGGGCGTTCTGTGGAAACAATTACCACACCCTTCTTCAGTTTTACAAGAGCAGATGCTCCGTCAATGGAGTTGACTGCTTCCATTACTCTGTTCACGCAATGCTGACAGTTCATTCCTTCTACGGATACCGTCTTCTGACCGATAACGGTATCCAACTTTTTCCGGCAGGCTTTGTATGTGCCGCCGCCACAGCAGCCACCTTCCCCGCGAAAATGCTTCATGCTTGAACGTATACCAAAGAAGAGCACGACAGCCAGGATGGCTACAATAATATAATTACTCACACTAGATCTCCTTTCTGCAATAATGTCGATGCCAAGATGGCTTCACAATAGAGTTTGCAATCACTAACTTAATTATAGCATCCGACTTATGAAAGTCAAGCGGGAGCGTATCAAGAAAAGACGGGAAAATGTAAAAAGTGCAAGAAAACGGTTGACACAGAAGCCCAAGAATGCTATAGTATCAGATGACTGCCAAAGACAGCAGGTGCGAAAGCGTAAGTAGTGATACGCCTGCCGAGGAAAGTTAGATTCGATTAATATGAATTTACATCACCTCTATGTCTTTGACGTAGAGGTTTTATTTTATATCCTTATGTGTGCAGTCAGACAAATAATATAAGGAGGTGCACCATTCGTGGCAAAAGTTGAATTAAAACAACCAATCGTACAGGCTATTGCAGATGATGTCAAAGATGCAGCAAGTGTTGTATTAGTAGACTACCGTGGACTTACTGTTGCTCAGGATACAGAACTGCGTAAACAGTTAAGAGAAGCTGGAATCATCTACAAAGTTTGTAAAAACACAATGATGAAGAGAGCTTTTGAAGGAACTGAGTTTGCAGCATTAGATGAGCACTTAGAAGGACCAAGCGCTATTGCGATTTCTAAAGATGATGCAACAGCTCCGGCAAGAATCCTTTGCAAATTTGCAAAAGATGCAAAAGCCCTTGAGTTAAAAGCAGGTGTGGTTGAAGGCGCAGTATATGATGTTGCCGGATTAACAGAATTATCCAAGGTTCCATCAAGAGAAGAATTACTGTCCAAGTTACTTGGAAGCTTACAGTCACCAATTACCAATCTTGCTCGTGTTCTTAACCAGATTGCAGAGCAGGGAGGAGCAGAGGCATGTGAAGCAGCCGCTCCGGCAGAAGAGGCTCCGGCAGAAGAAGCAGCAGAGGCTCCTGCAGAGGCATAGAGTACCCGGCAAGTCATTGCTTGACCCGGTACAAACCTGTTCTTTGAACTTAGCGAGGTGCAGCCTGGCATAGTGAGAAGAACATCATTATAAGAATAAAATAATAAATGGAGGAAAATAAAATGGCAAAGTTAACAACAGCTGAATTTATTGATGCAATCAAAGAGTTATCAGTATTAGAATTAAATGAGTTAGTAAAAGCATGTGAAGAAGAATTTGGTGTTTCTGCAGCAGCAGGCGTAGTAGTTGCAGCAGCAGGCGGAGAGGCAGCAGCAGTAGAAGAGCAGACAGAGTTCAACGTAGAATTAGTTGCAGCAGGTGCTTCTAAGGTTAAAGTAATCAAAGTTGTTCGTGAGATCACAGGACTTGGATTAAAAGAAGCTAAGGCATTAGTTGACGAGGCTCCAAAGATGGTTAAAGAAGCAGTTTCTAAAGAAGAGGCTGAAGAGATCAAGGCTAAACTTGAGGCTGAGGGTGCTGAAGTTAACGTTAAATAATCGAGCAAGACGATTGAGCAAAGCCGTTCCGCATGGAACGGCTTTTTTATGTATCATAGGGAGGATGCGCGCTCTTTTTTTTCAACATTTTTTGATTAAAAGATCTCACGAAAAAATCTTTAACTTCCCGTTGACAAGCCCCTCCCCCATGTGCTATAGTAAAAAATGCGCTATTGTGGAAACTTATGCCATGAATTTGCGCGAAAACAGGAGAAAAAGCCCTGTTTTCAATGATTCAGCAGTATCAAGGGCTATCTCGCAGCCCGCAAAAAAATAAATGAGGAGTGAAACGTCAATATGGAGAAAAACAGAATTCGTCCCATCAAAAGTGGAAAAAGTTCACGCATGAGTTATTCCAGACAAAAAGAAGTTCTTCAGATGCCTAACTTAATCGAAGTCCAGAAAGATTCCTACCAGTGGTTTCTGGATGAAGGATTGAATGAAGTATTTGATGATATTTCCCCTATTACTGATTATAGCGGTCACTTGAGTCTGGAATTTGTTGATTTTACTTTATGCGAGAAAGACGTGAAGTACACGATTGAAGAGTGTAAGGAGCGTGATGCTACTTACGCGGCTCCACTGAAGGTAAGAGTAAGGCTTCATAACAAAGAGACAGATGAGATCAACGAGCATGAGATCTTCATGGGCGACTTGCCGCTTATGACGAGTACAGGTACATTCGTGATCAATGGAGCGGAACGTGTTATCGTAAGCCAGTTAGTACGTTCCCCTGGTATCTATTATGCAATTGCACATGATAAGATTGGTAAGAAACTGTATTCATCCACTGTCATCCCGAACCGTGGTGCATGGCTTGAATATGAGACGGATTCCAATGACGTTTTTTATGTCCGTGTAGATAGAACGAGAAAGGTGCCGATCACGGTGTTGATCCGTGCATTAGGAATCGGCACGAATCCGGAGATTGTGGAATTATTCGGAGAGGAACCGAAGATTATCGCAAGTTTTGAGAAGGACGCAGCGACCAACTATCAGGAAGGTCTTCTGGAATTATATAAGAAGATCCGTCCGGGCGAGCCGCTTGCTGTGGACAGCGCAGAGAGCCTGATCACAAGCATGTTCTTCGACCCAAGACGTTATGACCTTGCTAAAGTAGGAAGATATAAATTCAATAAAAAATTAGCCCTGAAGAACCGTATTACCGGTCAGGTTCTTGCGGAGTCAGCAGTAAGTCCGATCACAGGTGAAGTGATTGCAGAAGCAGGCACCAAGATTACAAGAGAATTGGCAGACCAGATCCAGAATGCGGCAATCCCATATGTGTGGATCGCAAGAGAAGATGAAGAGCGTAATATTAAGGTCCTTTCTAATATGATGGTTGACCTTGATGCGGTTGTCGATGTTGACCCGAAGGAAGTAGGGGTTACCGAGCAGGTATACTATCCGGTTCTTGCAGGCATCCTGGAAGAGACAGCCGGAGATATTGACGAATTGAAGGACGCGATCAGAAGAGATATCCATGACCTGATTCCGAAGCATATTACAAAAGAAGATATCCTTGCATCCATTAACTATAACATTCACCTTGAGTATGGCCTTGGCAACGATGATGATATCGACCACCTTGGTAACAGACGTATTCGTTCCGTAGGTGAATTATTACAGAATCAGTACAGAATCGGTCTTTCCAGATTGGAAAGAGTGGTACGTGAGAGAATGACGACCCAGGATCTGGAAGGCATCTCTCCACAGTCGCTGATCAACATTAAGCCTGTTACAGCTGCTGTAAAAGAATTCTTTGGTTCTTCTCAACTGTCACAGTTCATGGATCAGAATAACCCGTTGGGTGAGTTGACCCATAAGAGACGTCTGTCCGCACTTGGTCCAGGTGGTCTGTCAAGAGACCGTGCCGGATTCGAGGTACGAGACGTTCACTATTCACATTATGGAAGAATGTGCCCGATCGAGACCCCTGAAGGTCCGAACATCGGTCTGATCAACTCTCTGGCATGTTATGCGAGAATCAATCAGTACGGATTCGTTGAGGCACCATATCGTAAGATCAATCATGATGATCCTGCGAACCCGGTAGTAACTGAGGAAGTTGTATATATGACCGCCGACGAAGAGGATAACTACCATGTGGCACAGGCGAATGAGCCTTTGGATGCAGAAGGACATTTTATTCATAAGAATGTATCCGGTCGTTACCGCGAAGAGACACAGGAATACGAGAGAAGAATGTTCGATTATATGGACGTATCTCCTAAGATGGTGTTCTCCGTTGCGACGGCGCTGATTCCTTTCCTGGAGAACGACGATGCGAACCGTGCGCTGATGGGATCTAACATGCAGCGTCAGGCTGTGCCGCTTCTGATGACAGAAGCACCGGTTGTTGGTACAGGTATGGAGGAAAAATCTGCTGTTGACTCTGGTGTATGTGTGATCGCAGAGACAGCAGGTGTGGTAGAGCGTTCTACTTCCAAAGAGATTACCATCCGTCAGGACGATGGCAATCTGAAGAAATATAAATTAACGAAGTTCCTGCGTAGTAACCAGAGCAACTGCTACAATCAGAGACCAATCGTATTCAAGGGTGACAGAGTAGAGGCTGGCGATGTGATCGCAGACGGTCCGTCAACATCCAACGGAGAGATGGCTCTTGGTAAGAACCCATTGATCGGATTCATGACATGGGAAGGTTACAATTACGAGGATGCTGTACTGTTGAGTGAAAGACTGGTACAGGACGATGTATATACATCTGTTCATATTGAAGAATATGAAGCAGAAGCACGTGATACGAAACTCGGACCAGAAGAGATTACCCGCGACATCCCAGGTGTTGGTGATGATGCGCTTAAGAATCTGGATGAGAGAGGTATCATCCGTATCGGTGCAGAGGTACGTGCAGGAGATATCCTGGTTGGTAAAGTTACTCCGAAGGGAGAGACGGAACTGACCGCAGAAGAGAGACTGCTTCGTGCAATCTTCGGTGAGAAAGCACGTGAAGTAAGAGATACTTCTCTTAAGGTTCCTCACGGAGAATATGGTATCGTTGTAGATGCGAAGGTATTTACAAGAGATGGAGGAGACGAACTGTCTCCGGGCGTGAACCAGGCGGTTCGCATCTATATCGCTCAGAAGAGAAAGATCTCTGTCGGTGATAAGATGGCTGGTCGTCACGGTAACAAGGGTGTTGTTTCCCGTGTGCTTCCGGTAGAAGATATGCCGTTCCTGCCAAATGGACGTCCGCTGGATATCGTTTTGAATCCGCTGGGTGTGCCTTCACGTATGAACATCGGTCAGGTGCTTGAGATTCACTTGTCCCTGGCTGCAAAAGCATTAGGATTCAACATTGCTACACCGGTATTCGACGGTGCAGATGAGAATGATATTATGGATACTCTCGATCTGGCGAATGACTATGTCAACTTAAGCTGGGAAGAGTTCGAGGCAAAACATAAAGAAGAACTGTTGCCAGAGGTATTGCAGTACCTGTCTGATAACAGAGAGCATAGAAAACTCTGGAAAGGAGTTCCGATCTCCAGAGACGGTAAGGTTCGCCTGCGTGACGGACGTACCGGAGAATATTTCGACAGTCCGGTAACCATCGGACACATGCACTATCTGAAACTGCATCACCTGGTTGACGATAAGATCCATGCACGTTCAACCGGTCCTTACTCACTGGTTACACAGCAGCCGTTAGGTGGTAAGGCACAGTTCGGTGGACAGCGTTTCGGAGAGATGGAGGTATGGGCACTGGAAGCATACGGTGCATCTTATACACTTCAGGAGATCCTTACTGTTAAGTCTGATGATGTAATTGGACGTGTGAAGACTTACGAAGCGATCATTAAGGGAGAAAATATCCCAGAGCCAGGTATTCCGGAGTCCTTCAAGGTATTGCTTAAGGAGTTGCAGTCTCTTGGACTGGACGTACGCGTACTGCGTGATGACAATACAGAGGTTGAGATTATGGAGACCGCAGACTTGGGAGAGACAGATTTCCGCTCATTAATCGAAGGAGACAGAAAGTATCATCAGGATGAAGATCTTGGGGCTCATGGATACACTGAACAGGAATTCCAGGATGAAGAACTTGTGGATGTGGATGAAGAGCCAGACGAGGATGACTTCGATATGGGTTTTGAAGAAACTGATGACTATGGATATAATGATTTATCCGATGATGAATAGGAAGGGGTGCCAGTATGCCAGAAAACAATAAGGAACAAACATATCAGCCAATGACCTTTGATGCAATCAAGATCGGTTTGGCATCGCCTGAGAAGATTCTGGAATGGTCCAGGGGAGAAGTTACAAAACCGGAGACGATCAACTATAGAACACTGAAGCCTGAGAAGGACGGATTATTCTGTGAGAGGATATTCGGACCAAGCAAAGACTGGGAGTGTCACTGTGGTAAATATAAAAAGATCCGCTATAAAGGCGTGGTCTGCGACCGATGCGGTGTTGAGGTTACCAAAGCAAGCGTGCGCCGTGAGCGTATGGGTCATATCGCCCTGGCTGCTCCGGTGTCACACATCTGGTACTTCAAGGGAATCCCGAGCCGTATGGGTCTGATTCTTGATCTGTCTCCAAGAACACTGGAGAAAGTACTGTATTTCGCGTCTTATATCGTACTTGATAAGGGCGAGACAGATCTTCAGTACAAACAGGTATTATCCGAGCAGGAATACCAGGAGAACAGAGAAAAATGGGGAAGCGCATTCCGTGTAGGCATGGGTGCAGAATCTATCCAGGAATTGCTTCAGTCCATTGATCTTGATAAAGAGTATGCTGAGTTACAGGAAGGACTGAAGGGCGCTACCGGACAGAAGCGTGCAAGAATCGTGAAACGTCTGGAAGTTGTTGAAGCATTCCGTGAGTCTGGCAACAAGCCGGAGTGGATGATCATGACAGCGATCCCGGTTATCCCACCGGATCTCCGTCCTATGGTTCAGTTGGATGGCGGACGTTTTGCTACATCTGACCTGAACGATCTGTACAGAAGGATTATTAATAGAAATAACCGTCTGAAACGCCTTCTTGAATTAGGCGCGCCGGACATTATTGTTAGAAATGAGAAGAGAATGTTACAGGAAGCGGTAGACGCCCTGATTGATAATGGACGCCGCGGCCGCCCGGTAACAGGACCTGGTAACAGAGCGCTTAAGTCTCTGTCCGATATGCTGAAGGGTAAGTCCGGACGTTTCCGTCAGAACCTTTTGGGTAAGCGTGTTGACTACTCCGGACGTTCCGTTATCGTCGTAGGACCGGAACTTAAGATCTACCAGTGTGGTCTTCCAAAAGAGATGGCAATCGAACTGTTCAAGCCATTCGTTATGAAGGAACTGGTGCAGAACGGAACCGCTCACAATATTAAGAATGCAAAGAAGATGGTAGAGAGAGTACAGCCGGAAGTATGGGATGTACTGGAAGATGTTATCAAAGAGCATCCGGTTATGCTGAACCGTGCCCCTACGCTTCATAGACTTGGTATCCAGGCATTCGAGCCAATCCTGGTAGAAGGTAAGGCAATCAAGCTGCATCCGTTGGTATGTACCGCTTATAATGCCGACTTCGACGGTGACCAGATGGCTGTACACTTGCCGTTGTCCGTAGAGGCTCAGGCAGAGTGCCGTTTCCTTCTTCTGTCACCGAACAACCTGCTGAAACCGTCAGATGGCGGACCGGTAGCCGTTCCTTCACAGGATATGGTACTTGGTATCTACTACCTGACACAGGAAAGACCTGGTGCTAAGGGAGAAGGCAAGTTCTTCAAGAGTGTAAATGAAGCAATTCTCGCATATGAGAATGATGCTATTACCCTTCACTCACGCATTAAGGTTCGTATCACCAAGACAATGCCGGATGGAAGCGTAGTGATAGGTAATGTAGAGTCTACACTGGGAAGATTCCTCTTCAATGAGATCATCCCACAGGATCTTGGATTCGTAGACCGTGAAGTAGAAGGCAATGAACTGTTGCCGGAGATTGATTTCCACGTAGGAAAGAAACAGTTAAAGCAGATCCTTGAAAAAGTAATTAATACCCACGGATCAACTGCTACAGCGGAAGTGCTGGATGCGGTAAAATCCATTGGTTATAAATATTCAACAAGAGCAGCCATGACCGTATCTATCTCAGATATGACCGTGCCTCCGCAGAAGCCAGAGATGATTAAGCAGGCACAGGATACGGTAGATAAGATCACCAAGAACTTCAAGCGTGGTCTCATCACAGAGGAAGAACGTTACAAAGAGGTTGTTGAGACCTGGAAAGCAACTGACGATGCCTTGACTGAGGCTCTGCTGTCCGGTCTGGATAAGTATAACAACATCTTCATGATGGCTGACTCTGGTGCCCGTGGTTCGGATAAGCAGATCAAACAGCTTGCCGGTATGCGTGGTCTGATGGCAGATACAACCGGTCGTACCATTGAGTTGCCGATCAAGTCTAACTTCCGTGAAGGTCTGGACGTATTGGAGTACTTCATGTCTGCACATGGTGCTCGTAAAGGTCTGTCAGATACAGCCCTTCGTACAGCCGATTCCGGATACCTGACCAGACGTCTGGTTGACGTATCACAGGAATTGATCATCCACGAAGTAGACTGTGTAGAAAAAGGCGCTGAGATTCCGGGAATGTATGTTAGAGCATTCGAAGATGGCAACGAAGAGATTGAAAGCCTGCAGGAGCGTATTACAGGACGTTACCTGTGCGAGAACATTGTAGATAAAGATGGAAACATCCTTGTAAAAGCAAATCATATGGTAACGCCAAAACGTGCGGAACTTATCATGAAGAAGGGTGTAGATGAGAACGGCGAGCCGCTTACACAGGTGAAGATCCGTACGATCCTGACATGTAGATCCCATAGCGGTGTCTGCGCAAAATGTTATGGCGCGAACATGGCAACCGGTGAGCCGGTACAGGTTGGTGAGGCAGTAGGTATTATCGCTGCTCAGTCTATCGGTGAGCCTGGTACTCAGCTGACCATGCGTACGTTCCATACCGGTGGTGTTGCCGGTGATGATATCACACAGGGTCTTCCTCGTGTCGAAGAGTTGTTCGAGGCAAGAAAGCCGAAGGGACTTGCAATTATCACAGAGTTCGCCGGTGTTGCCAATATCAATGATACGAAGAAGAAGCGAGAGGTTATCGTAACTAATGACGAGACAGGCGAGTCAAAGGCATATCTGATCCCTTACGGTTCCAGAATTAAGATTCAAGATGGCGCGGTATTAAAGGCCGGTGACGAACTGACAGAAGGTAGCGTTAACCCGCATGATATTCTGAAGATTAAGGGACTGCGTGCAGTGCAGGATTACATGATTCAAGAGGTACAGAGAGTATACCGTCTACAGGGTGTTGATATTAACGATAAGCATATTGAAGTAATTGTTCGTCAGATGCTTAAGAAGGTTCGTATAGAAGAGGCTGGAGATACAGAATTCTTGCCAGGTACGAATGTAGACAGACTGGAATTCGAAGATGTGAATGCAGCATTAGTGGCAGAGGGCAAAGAGCCGGCAACAGGAGAGCAGATCATGCTTGGTATTACCAAAGCATCACTCGCAACCAACTCTTTCCTGTCAGCAGCATCCTTCCAGGAGACAACCAAGGTACTGACAGAAGCAGCAATCAAGGGCAAGGTTGACCCGTTGGTTGGTCTGAAGGAGAATGTAATCATTGGTAAACATATCCCGGCTGGTACGGGTATGAGAAAGTACCGTGATATCAAGCTGGATTCCGAACTGGAACTGGATGATGAGCTCGTGTTAGACGAAGAGATTGATGTTGATTTCTCTGATATAGCAGCAGAAGATGGTGTTGATCTGAACGAAGAACATGAGGACGAGACCATGGATGATGCGGAACTAAATTCTGAGTTAGAATTAGTAGAAGAGTAATAGATAAAAAGACCTTTGGTGGGAGCGGGGTTTCTACCGGAGGTCTTTTCTCATATTATAAGGTACTTCGTTTGATATATGAGAGAAAAGGAGTGGAGAAGATGACATTAAAAGAGAGAATTGATAATGGAATGATCTTTTATGAGAGCGGGCATAAAGATCCAATCGACCAGAAGATTGAAAAAGAATTAGCCGAGGAACGGAACCACTGTAAAGAGATGATGTTCGACTATAATCACACAAGACCGGGAGATCGTGAAGGACGGATGAAGATCCTGAAAAGCCTTCTTGGCAAATGCGGAGACCGTGTCTATATTGAAGATGGTGTTCATATGTCATATGGAAGCAATGTGTTCCTGGAGGGCATGTTCTATGCCAATTATAATCTGACGATTGTAGATGACGGGAAGGTATATATCGGAGATAAGACGATGGTAGGACCAAGTGTCACGATCTGTACGACAGGTCATCCGGCATATCCATTGTACAGAGAGATGGTTGCCCATTATTCTCTGCCAATCCATATCGGCAGGAATGTCTGGATCGGAAGCAATGCGGTGATTCTTCCGGGAGTCACCATAGGAGATAATTCTATCATTGGCGCCGGAAGCGTGGTTACGAGGGATATTCCGGAGAATGTGGTTGCAGTCGGCAATCCTTGTAAAGTCATGAGAGAGATTACCGAGAGAGACCGGGAATATTATTTCAGAGATCTTAAAGTGGACTTCCCTTATACATTAAGAGAAGAAAACTGTTAATGATATTGATAAAATTTATCGTTAACGTTATTGACAATCAATATCAATTGGAGTACACTACCAATGTAAATGATAATCAGTATCAATCAACACGAGGTAGAATATGAGCCAGGAAGAGAAGGTAGAAGCAGTAGTACGACAATTGAAGGAAAAAGGGTACAGAATCACCGTTCAAAGAAAGATGCTTCTTCAGATCATTCTAAGCAATGAGTATTCTTCCTGCAAGGAGATCTATTTTGCCGCGAAAGCAAAAGACAACAAAGTAGGGATTGCAACTGTCTACCGAACCATACAGTTGCTGGAAGATATGGAACTGATACATAAAGAAATGGTTGTACATATTTAAAGGTATATATTTAAGTATATGTTTCATATATATTTCAAGGATTAAAGGAGTCGTAATCGAATTGACTTTTCATAGGTAAGAGATTATAATAAAACTGTCAAAATCGGTGGTGGAAGACCGCCGATTTTGGCAGTTTGCTGTTTGTAGCAGGAGAGGCTTCGTATATAATAGGAAGTGGAAACTTCCGATTATATAGTGCTCTTCACGGTGATGTGGGCAGTGAGGAGCAGTATCATACATATTTTAAGAAAGGTTGGGGTAATACAATGGATCAGAACAAAGTAGCAAGAGTATTAAAGTCAATGGAAGAACATGAAGTTCCACAGATGATCGTATCAGACCCGGTTGCGATCTTCTATCTTACTGGAAAATGGATTCATCCAGGAGAAAGATTACTGGCATTATACCTGAATGTAAATGGTAACCACAAACTCGTTATCAACAAACTGTTCCCGCAGGAGAAGGATCTGGGAGTAGATCTGGTATGGTATGATGATATCGAAGACGGAGTTGAGATCTTAAGCAGATACGTAGAGAAAGACAAAGTAATGGGTATCGATAAGACTTGGCCGGCAAAATTCCTGATTCGTCTTCAGGAATTAGGTGGAGGAAGCAAGTTCGTTAACGGTTCTCCGATCATCGACTACATCCGTATGGTAAAAGATGAGAAAGAAAAAGAGTTGATGAGAGAGTCTTCCAGACTGAACGATATCGTTATGGAGAGATTGATTCCATGGGTAGTAAAGGGACTGACTGAGAAAGAACTGAATGCAAAATGCCTTGAATTATATAAGGAAGTTGGATGCGAGGGTGTATCTTTCGATCCAATTACTGCATATGCGAAGGGTGCGGCAGATCCGCACCATGTAACAGATGATTCCAAGGGAAAACGCGGCGACTGTGTAATCCTTGATATCGGCGGATTCAAAGACAACTATGCATCAGATATGACAAGAACCGTATTCATCGGCGAAGTTTCCGACCGTGCAAGAGAGATTTACGATATCGTTGTTGAAGCGAACAGACGTGGTATCGAGGCAGCTAAGCCGGGCAACAGAATGTGTGATGTTGACCTTGCGGCAAGAAACTATATCGAAGAAAAAGGATATGGACAGTACTTTACACATAGAACCGGACATTCCATCGGTCTGGAAGACCATGAGTTCGGCGATGTATCTTCTGTAAATGAGGATATTATCCAGGTTGGACAGTGCTTCTCTGTAGAGCCGGGTATTTATATTGCTGAAGAAGGCATCGGTGTACGTATCGAAGACCTTGTAATTATTACAGAGGATGGATGCGAAGTGCTGAACAGCTTCACGAAAGATCTGATCGTAGTACCGGAGGAGTAGGATCTGGGAATTAAATGTAGGATTGAAGGTGGACGGCGTCTTACGGGTAGGGGGAATCATCCCCCTACCCGTAAGATGCCGTCCATTTCAAAGTGCCGGGATTTTATCTGCAGGAGGGAGGGGTTAGTAGATTCCGATTACTTTTAAAGCCAGGAGTAAGAGAACCAGGAGGATGCTTGGTTTTACGATTTTGGTGCCGTTTTTCATGACGAGACCGGCGCCGATGTAGCCGCCGAGCATGTTGCAGGCGGCAGCGGCGAGACCCAGAGGGATAAGGATCTGGCCGTTGAGGAGGAAGACGATGAGTGCGGTTATGTTGGTTGTCAGGTTGATGACCTTGGCTTGGGCGTTGGCGGTCTTGATATTCAGTTTGGCGAATATAGTGAATGCTATAATGAGGAAGGTTCCGGTTCCGGGACCGTAGAATCCATCGTAGCATCCGATGACGAAAGCGGATATGGTGGCGGTGAGGTAAGTGCGACGGTCTAAAGTAACTTCCTCGGCGCCTTCGTCATTAAAAAGTTTCTTATTCAATACCAGAAATGCAGAAACTGGCAGAATGACTATTAATACATAGGTCATAATTTTCTCTGGTATCATCATGGAGATGTGAGCGCCGATTGATGAACCAATTATAGCTGCAATTACAGAAGGAATCGCAAGGTATATATTGATCAGGCGGCTGCGTGCAAAACGGAAGGTGGCAAGGGCAGTACCAAAAGGTGAGGATAATTTGTTAGTGGCGACGGCCGTGTGGGGCGGAAGCCCGGCAATCAGGTATGCGGGGAGTGAGATTAATCCGCCGCCACCGCCGATGGCATCAATCAGACCTGCAAGAAATACAAGGGGGCATACGATTAGAAAGGTGTGTAATGTTAGTTCCATGGTTGTGTTCTCCTTAGTTAATAGACTCATGGTGCTATTTTAGAACATTGCTGCAGTATAGTCAAATATATGGTATGTTTTACAAAATAAGGG
>NZ_JBNPMC010000051.1:0-22129 GCF_050313795.1 Bariatricus sp. SGI.154 | reverse complement strand
GGTAACATTAATATATTATTGGAGGAATGTAAGAATGAGCCGGTTAGTGGCATCAAAAAGTATTAAAAATCTGACAGAAGGAAGTCCAGCAAAATTGTTGCTCTTATTTTCTTTACCGCTCATGGCAGGAAACATATTCCAGCAATTATACACGGTCGTTGATACTGCTGTCGTAGGCAAAGTACTTGGCGTGGAGACGCTTGCGGCGCTTGGTGCTGTCGACTGGCTGAACTGGATGGTGCTTGGCATAGTGCAGGGGTTCGCCCAGGGATTCGCAATCCTGATGGCACAGCGGTTTGGAGCAGAACAATATAAGAGATTGAGGCAGGTTGTAGCCAATTCCATAATGCTTTCGCTTATCTGTGCAATCGTGATGACTGCAGTAAGCCAAGGGGCAGCCAGGCCTGTGTTGAACCTTCTGAATACACCATCGGAGATCCAGCCGGTAGCAATCGCATACTTGCGGATTCTGTTTGCCGGGGTTCCGGTTGTTATGGCATATAATCTGGGGGCGTGTGTGCTGCGCTCTATGGGGGATGGCAAGACACCCCTGTATGCGATGGTTCTGGCATCCCTGGTGAATATCGGACTGGATGTTCTGTTTGTAATGGGCTTTGGGTGGGGTGTCCAAGGGGCTGCAATAGCGACGATCATTGCACAGTTCCTTTCTGCTGTCTATTGTTTCCTGAAAATACGGCAGATTGAGATTCTACATATGACGCGTGAAGACTGGCAGATGGAGCGAAGCCTTTGCGGCAGACTGTTGATCTTAGGCGCGCCAATGGCATTCCAGAATACAATCATCTCGGTAGGAGGAATGATCGTGCAGACAGTGGTCAATGGTTTTGGTGTTGTATTCATAGCAGGATTTACTGCGACGAATAAATTATATGGCCTTCTGGAGACAGCGGCTACGTCGTATGGATATGCAATGGTGACCTACGCAGGCCAGAATCTGGGCGCGAATAAGAAAAAGAGAATATCAGATGGTATACGGGCGGGAATTCTCATTTCACTGGTGACTTCGGTGATGATCACTATGCTGATGCTGACTCTTGGACGCGTATTCCTGGGATGGTTCATATCCGCAGATGCGGCATCGGGAAAACAGGCGCTTGAGATTGCGTTCAAGTATCTGAAGATTATGAGTATCTGTCTGCCAATCTTGTATGTTCTGCATGTTACAAGAAGCTGTATTCAAGGATTGGGAAACACGGTCTTGCCGATGGTTTCCGGTTTCGCTGAATTCGTGATGCGTACCGGAAGTGCGCTTTTGCTTCCGCTGCTTATGGGTGAAAATGGTATCTTCTATGCGGAGATTTTGGCATGGTCGGGAGCTGATCTCATTCTGATACCGAGTTATTTTTATGTAATGAATAAGATTAAAAATAGAAATATCCCATTTCATTAGACGTTTGCCTTTGTCCAACAAAAGGGGGGCTTCATATCCATATATTTATCAACCACGTTGTTGTTATAGTTATCGAAAGGAATGAAAAACTTCCGGCGGTTAACTGAAGAGGGAGAAGTGTCGAATATGAAGAAGCATAAGAATATCAGGAAAGATGTTCTTGTGCTTTTTATATTTTTAGAAGTTTGAATCCTGGATGTCGGGATTTTTGTACAGTTGATAGGTGCATAATGTAACCAGTGAAAAACAGAAAATATAAAGAGGTGATTGGAATGAAAGGATATTCAACAGAGGCTGGTTACATGGGATACGTGAACGGAATATATATGTTATTTGCCAGTGAAAGAGATTATAAGGAGTACATGGAAGACTAATTTGTTGGTACAAAGCACTGTTTGGCATCATTCTATTTTAGAATCACATTTTTTCTGCAATTTGTTTTGGTTCTAATATTTAACGTGGTATAATTTTTAATAGGGTAGAAAACCAGGTATAGAGTTTGTGATATAGTCTAAGAGGAAAATGATATGGCAGTGCAGATGCAGAAATTAAAAACGTTATATCTGATGCAGATTTTACTGGAGAGAACAGATGAAGAGAATCTATTAAATGCAACGGAGTTATGCAATATTCTGGATCAGGAATATGGAGTTTCGGTAGATCGCAGAACCATATATAGTGAGATTGATACCTTGGATAAGTTTGGGCTGGACGTTGTACAAAAGAAAGGCAAGAATCCGGGATATTATATTGCAAGCAGGCAGTTTGAACTCCCGGAACTGAAATTGTTGGTGGATGCAGTACAGTCGTCAAGATTTATTACGGAGAAGAAGTCGGGTGAATTGATTAAAAAACTGGAAAAACTTTGTAGCCGGGCGGAAGCAAAAGCATTATCGAAGCAGGTATCGATCTCGAACCGTCCAAAGACAGAGAACGAGACAATTTATTATAATGTAGATCAGATTCATTCTGCTATCTATAAGAACAGGCAGATTGCTTTTCAGTATGCTGAATGGACCATGCGAAAAGAACTCCATTATAGAAAGGATGGGGCAGTGTATGTCATTAGCCCATGGGCGCTGACATGGGGGAATGAGAATTATTATCTGGTTGCATATGATGAGAACTCGGGGCAGATCAGGCATTATCGTGTGGACAGGATGCGGCATATGCAGATTCGTGAAGCGGAGCGGGTGGGAAAAGAAGCCTTCCAGAACTTTGATCTTGCTGAATTTGCTAAGAAGACTTTTGGTATGTATGGCGGCAGGGATGTTGAGGTAGTGCTGCTTTGCCATAAGCAGTTAGCAGAGGTTGTACTGGATCGATTCGGGCAGGAGACATGGATGGTTCCGGTGGATGAGGAGCATTTTAAAGCGAGGGTGCTGGTAGCAGTGAGCCGGCAGTTCTTTGGCTGGGTTGCCGGTGTTGGCAGCCAGATGAAGATTGTGGGACCGGAGGATGTCAGACGGGAGTATAAGGAGTATCTGGAGGAAATATTGTTGGATTATTAGGTAGAAGTATATTTAATATAAAATAAGATGAAAAGCAAAGGTTATATAAAAATCCGTAAATATTCGGCTTGGTGGCTAAATAGTTACGGATTTTTTGTTTTATATATTTACATAATCTTTGCGTTATGCAGATTATGTAACGGGAACAGATAGTCTTTATAATGATAACGTATCGGGATCAATATTATAATTTAAAAAGTAAGTTTCGATTATCTGCCGTTTTTCATGCAGCAATTTGATAATTTGTTCCTCTTTTTCAGCGGTACTGCGGAAAACAGGAATAGATACGCTTAAGGCGGCTACAATCTTACTGTTTTTGCGAAGCGGTGTGCTGATGCATTTTAGGTTCAGGTTAACTTCTTCACATTCTTGCGCAATTTTCCCTTGTTTAATCTGTTGCAATTGATCGTATAATACCTGAATATCTGTAATTGTATTCGGGGTATACGCTTTTAATCCATTCGGATAGAGCTGCGTTAGTTCGTCAAGTGTAGAATCGCACAATAAAGACTTCCCTAGAGCTGTACAATACAGAGGCAAACGCTTCCCGACATAGGAAATTAAACGCAATGGTTCCGGGGAATCAACTTTGGCTAAATAAAGTACGGATTCGTCATCACGGATTCCAAGCTGACAGGTTTCATTGCATGAAGCTGTGAGATGCTGCATTTCAGATTGGATAAATTGCATGGAAGACATTTGCTGTATATAGGAGGAACCGACAGAAAAGGCGGCAACTCCGATGGTGTATTTCTGAGTGTCTTTATCATAAAAAATAAATTTTCGGCTTGCCAGGGTATGCATAAGAGGCAATATGCTGCTCTTGGGAGCTGAGATAGCCTCGGCAATCTCGGTCAGGGACATGCCGCTTTGCATTTCTGCCAGAAGTTCCAGAATATCAAGAACTCTTGTGGTTGGACGATGTTCATTCGTAGGCATAGAGATCCTCCTCTTTTTTATATAGTCGAAAACATTATATCAGAATTAGATACAATATGTCACTTGAGAAAATAGGGATTCAGAAATTTGACCAATAATTTGCCTCAAAAATTATATGATATTCACAAATTCGATATTTCGGACGATATTCTGATTGACGAACGATAAAAACGATGCTACAATTCAGTTAAAGATACGAAATAAGAAACGATGTGCGAATATTCGAACGGAAACGAAAGATGAAAATTATTTCTAGGAGGAAAAAATTATGATTATGAAACTTTTAAAAAAAGTGCCGGCGGGTATGATGATTGTTCCTTTGTTGATTGGTGCTTTTATGAACACCTTCTTTCCACAGTTTGGCGAGATGGGTTCCTACACCACAGCAGTGTTTTCCAACGCAGGCGCGGCTACTGCCATTGGAATCCAATTATTCTGTCTTGGTACGACGCTGCAGTTATCGGATATGCCCAAGGTATTTAAAAGAGGTGGTATTCTTCTGATTTCAAAATTTATCATTGGCGCGGCGATTGGTATTGCGGTCGGTAAGATTTTTGGTTTGTCCGGTGTGTTGGGATTGACTACACTTTCTATCATCAGTGCGGTAACCAATTCAAATGGTTCTATTTATCTGTCGTTAATGCAGACTTATGGAGATGAAAGTGACTGTGCGAGTATGGCATTATTATCTTTGAACGATGGACCGCTTTTTACATTAATTGCACTTGGGGCTTCCGGACTTGCCAATGTTCCTGTAAAAGCATTGATTGCCACAATTATTCCTATTGCTGTTGGTATGATTCTTGGTAATATAGATAAGGGGATAAAGGATTTTCTGGCACCTGCCGGCGCAATCTTGATTCCTTTTGTTGGGTATTGTCTTGGATCGGGTATTAATCTTACCAATGTAGTAAAAGGTGGACCACAGGGAATTATTCTTGGTTTGGTTACAGTATTTATCGGAGGACCTTTTATTGTAGCCTGTGACCGCTTTATTGGAAGAAGACCCGGTTATGCAGGATGGGCAGTTGCTACTACAGCCGGGAATGCAGTAGCGGTTCCGGCGGCTGTTGCCCTGGTAGATCCAGCATGGGAACCTTATGTTGCAACGGCTACAACACAGGTTGCGTCTGCTGTTGTTGTTACGGCGATTTTGGTGCCTATTTTAACAAACTGGTGGGCGAATAAGTACGGATGTCCCCAGAAACCGTTAGAGAAAGTATAAGAATATAAAAAGAAAAAATCAAAGGAGGATAAGTAAAGATGAATGCTATGGTAATTGACGCTAAAGATACGGTTGCAGTAGCAATTGAACCAATTCGGAAAGGTGAAGAAGTAACTTTTATGTTGAATCATGAATTAAAAACCGTAATGGCAGTGAGTGATATTACGATCTATCACAAACTGGCAATTAAGGAAATGCATAAAGGAGAACCAGTTGTAAAATACGGTGAGCATATTGGACTGGCGGCCGAGGATATTGCAGTTGGGGAACATGTGCATGTACATAATGTAGAAAGTCATAGAGAAGAGTTATAGGAGGGACAGTTATGAAATTTTTAGGATACAGAAGACCGGATGGAAGAGTTGGAATTCGTAATAAAGTATTTATTTTACCTGCTTCAATTTGCGCGGCAGATACAGCACGGATAGTTGCGTCACAAGTTGAGGGGACTGTAACGTTTCATAATCAAAATGGATGTGCCCAGGTAGCAAGTGATCAACAGCTCACTATGGATGTTATGGCAGGCATGGCGGCCAATCCGAATGTGTATGGTATCGTAGTTATTTCTCTTGGATGTGAAAACTGCCAGATGGATCTGGTGACAGAAGCAATCCGGGAGAGAACCAATAAGCCTATGGAAACATTTATTATTCAGGAGTGTGGAGGTACAATCGCTACTGTGGAAAAAGCAGTTCGTGCGGCAAAGAAGATGGTACAGGATGCTTCGATGCTTCAACGTGAAGAATTTCCTGTTTCTGAACTGATTGTTGGGACGGAATGTGGCGGATCAGATCCCACTAGTGGACTGGCAGCGAATCCTTTGATTGGTGCATTAAGTGATAAACTGGTAGATCTGGGAAGCACCTCCATTCTTTCTGAGACAACAGAATTCATTGGCGCAGAACACATCCTGGCTTCCAGAGCTGCTACACCGGAAGTTAAGGACAGAATTTATGAAATCGTACATCGTTATGAAAAGGCTTTGCAGCTGGTGGGTGAGGAAGTCAGAGAGGGCAATCCTTCTCCTGGAAATAAGGCAGGTGGAATCACTACACTGGAGGAAAAATCTCTCGGATGTATTCATAAAGGTGGTCATACACCGGTAAATGCAGTTTATGATTATGCAAAACAGGTAGAAAAAGCAGGTGGTCTGGTTATCATGGATACTCCTGGTAACGATCCTTCTTCTGTTGCGGGTATGGTAGCAGGTGGCGCACAAGTTGTCGTATTCTCAACCGGACGCGGTACTCCTACCGGGAATCCTATCGTACCTGTAATCAAAATTACTGGCAATAAACTTACCTATGCAAAGATGGAAGACAACATTGATATGGATGCAAGTCCGGTAATCTATGGTCCGGAGACATTGGAGGAAATGCGTGATAAACTTCTGGAAGAAGTACTTCAGGTGGCAAACGGAAAACTTACAAAGTCAGAGACTCTGGGATATATGGAAACAGCAATTGCACGTGTATGTAATTACGTATAGATTAGAACTTTGATTAGAGAGACAAAAAGGAGATTGAAATGAAAAAGGGAATGTTTTTGACGCCAGTTGTAACTGCATTTGATGCAGAAGGCAATCTGGATCTTGAGGCAAATAAGTCTATTTATGAATATTTAATGAAGGGCGGCGTAGATGGCCTGGTTGTTATGGGAAGTACAGGAGAATTCTTTGCCATGACTACGCAGCAGAAGAAAGATTTGATTGATCTTGCGGTTGAAACGGTAGATCATAAAGTGCAATTGCTGATTGGAACCAGTTGTATGACAGTAGAAGATACTGTAGAAATCAGCAATTATGCCATAGATAAAGGTGCTGATGCTGTAATGATTATTAGCCCTTACTATTTTAAACTATCTGATGCTGATGTTGAATATTATTATGATCAGGTGGCAGAGAGAATCCATGGGGATATCTATCTGTACAATTTCCCGGATAGAACCAGTCATGATATCTCTCCACGGGTTACGTTAAATCTGTTAAGGAAACATAAAAATATTATTGGTTATAAGGACACGGTTGCAGGCATGAGTCATACGAGAGATTTACTTCAGACGGTTCGTTATGAATTTCCTGATTTCATCGTATTATCCGGATTTGATAACAACTTTGTATATAATATTTTGTCCGGTGGCTCAGGATGTATCGGAGGATTATCCAACATCTATCCTGAATTGTTTGCTAAATGGAGAGACGCAGTTAATGATAAAAATATGGAAGAAGTGGCCGTAATCCAAAAAAAGGTAGATAAATTATTCGAACTCTATTCTATCGAAACACCATTTATTCCTATTGTGAAGAAAGCCATGGTACTGCGTGGAGTTGAAATGCAGGATTATTGCACAAAGCCTTTCCTGCGGGCAACGGAAACACAGACAGAACAGATTAAGGTCGTCATGGAGTTTGTGGATAAGATGTAAAGATTTCTTGTAGGCAAAGAAATCTGTTAACAAGGTATCATTAGCCTTTTCTGGTAGTATGAAGTTTTTAGTTTGCATTTCTTTATAATTTTGATATACTACTATGTAGAAGTGAATGGCTGCCATTTGCTATACAGGCGGGAGAAAAGATATATAGTTTGTTGATGAATCCCTATCAGTTTTGATGGGGATTTTTCTTAGTTGCCATGCATCCGAAAGAAACTGCCAGTGGCAGGTTCTGTAGGTTGTCATGTATCCGGAGCGAACTTTAGGTAGCAGGTACTGTGGATAAAATATAAAAAGAAAACACATAGGAGAAAATAATGTTAGGTAACAATCGCGGAAAGAAAATTGAAAAATATACATCTGATTATGTGGTCTTCGACTTGGAGACGACAGGAATATCATCAACTTATGATGAGGTAATCGAAATCTCTGGCGTAAAAGTCAGAAACAGACAAGTGGTGGATGAATTCACATCGCTGGTCAATCCCGGACGTTCCATACCTTATGGAGCCAGTCAGGTCAATGGAATTACAGATGCCATGGTGATGAGCGCGCCGTCTTTTGGTGATGTGCTTGGAAAATTTTTTGAATTTCTTGGTGATGATGTGTTAGTAGGACATAATATTCATAACTTTGATATGCGTTTTATTTACAGAGATGCAGAGCGATTCTATGGGAAGGTGCCGGAGAATGACTATATAGATACTTTGTCGGTTGCCAGAAATTATTTACCACAGTTATCGCATTATCGCCTTGTGGATCTTGCATCGTTCTATCATATATCGGTTAGAGGCGCACATAGGGCGCTGAATGACTGTCGCATGAATCAGCAAGTGTTCGAGCATCTGGCGAAAGAGATGGAAGGAACACAATCTGGTAATACAAAGTTGAAACTGTGCCTTAGATGCGGACAGCCCATGAAAAAGAGAAATGGAAGATACGGTGAATTCTGGGGATGCAGTGGATATCCGAATTGCAGATATACAGAGAATATATAGGTAATTCAGTGGAGGAGAAGAAGTTATCTGGGCGATAAGCCGCTAGATATATAGAAAATAGTCGGGAGATAAGATATATGGCAAAATTAGAAGAATTCCAAGAAATCATAGCACGACTTAGGGCAGAGGATGGATGTCCGTGGGATAGAGAGCAGACGCATGCCAGCTTGAAACCGGCGTGTATTGAGGAGGCGGCGGAAGTAATCTGTGGGATTAATATCTTGGAACAGACGGGGAATCCAGATAATCTGAAAGAAGAGTTAGGTGACTTGCTGCTCCAGGTAGTGATGCATGCGCAGATTGCCGAAGAAGAAGGTTTTTTTACCATGGATGATGTGATTCGGGAAGTCTCAGATAAGATGATCCGGCGTCATCCGCATGTATTTGGGGAGGAGACGGTGTCTGATTCGGGGGAAGTTCTGACGAAATGGGCGGATATTAAGAAGCAGGAAAAGAAGGGGAAGGAATGGACGGAAAGTTATCTTCCAGAGGCATTTGATGAGGCGAAAGGGCTGATAGATGCTGCAAAGAAGCGGAAGGGGATTGTAAAGGATTGAAGTATATTACAAAAAAATAGAACGCCGTCGCAACGCCGTCCTTACAAAAATGAAATTCATTTTTATGATTCTGTTAATAGTATATGCGGATATGTGAAATAGGTCAATCGTTTCGCTTAAAAACTTGAGGGAGAAGTTTTTGCAAGGGCAGGCAGACTTGAGAATAGGTTTATTTCTGAATCTCTATTCCATTCACTTCCAGATGGTCATCAATTGCAATCACCAGGCATCTACGCCCGTCGATTTCGCGTGTCTCCACGAGATCTGAACGCTCCGGGTTCACCTTCACGATTACATCAGGAGTCTCAATCTGGAAAGTCTTAACACTGGCAATGTTGGCTGCCAGAAGCGTCTTCTTTTCCCCGACAATCTCTTCGAACTCTTCATCGAAGGATTCCAGTTTTGCTTCCGGCACGCCGCTTCTGGTAAGAAGCCGCTTCACATCTGGTTTGGAGAGTTCCAACGGTTCCGGCGCTTCTTTTGCCTCCTCGAGCATCTCGTTTAAGTTGTCATGGATATTGCGGACAACTTCGTAATTGCATTCTTCTCCCAGGGTATCGCTGATAATTGCCTGGAAGGTTGCTTTCTGATCGCCTGCAGTCAGAGGAATCGTGCTTCCAAGGACATTGGCAATCAGTTCAGGCTGGATATCTTCAGGTTTCTTAGTATAATACAGGATATTATGTACATCACTTGCACGATCCTGGAACGCTGGGAATAAGAAGCCTTTTACTGGCGCTTCGACGATCCAATCACGGATTCGGTCTTCGATATTGTTCGTCTCTGCATTATAGGTCAGCCCTGCCTTGGTTAGATTAACCGGGCAGATACTGCACAGAATATGCTCATAGACCGTATCAGAAGCATCGAACATCTCCATGCCGTCGGATGCTTTCCCTGGGACATCGTAGACCGCATGGATCAGGATGATGTAATAATTCTCTGCATAGATATAATTTTCAATGATCTTATCGTAGAATTCTTCGATGAGCAGGTCATCCTCCAGTTTGCTGTCACGCAGTCTCAGAAGGAACTCCTGTGTTCCGCCGCTTAGTTCCTGCTCCAGAGGGAATTCCATATTCATCAGATTCTTGCCTAAGGTTCCAGAGAGGGTATGCTTGAAGATATCAAAGTATTTGAACGCTTCTTCCTCCGGCAAGGATAAAAATGCTTTCTTAAGTTCTGCTTTTTTCTCTTTCTCATGATCCACGTAGCAGCCGCAGATACGTGTGATTGCACAGTTTTCCGGGGTAAATTGCTTGCGGATCTCTAGTACTTCTTTCTTATTCATAGAATGACACTCCCTTTTTCAGACTGTATCCAATCTTAGCATATTTGAGGCGGATTTACAAGATTGCTGATCCTGTATACATGGATTGCGAGGTTTGCTTGGCGCACTAATGATGGCATGCAGGTAACATATCGGTTATAGTGCAACAGGTCCGGCTAACACTTCGCGGGCAACATACAGGGAGAGGTCACTGTGTGTTGCTAATGTCCATTTTACAAGAGAGATGTGAAGATCTTCAATCTCTACACAGGTAATGCATCTGGGATGGACGCAGCTGCCGGTGTTGTAATAAGTGCCGGAGGCATCGAGCATGGGACGGTGCGTATGACCGGTGATTAGGAGGCATTCCTGCTTGGATGCCCAGCCTGTCAGCGTGCGTTCGACCTTTTTCTTTTTTGTGTTGTTTTTGGCAGCGCTTGTGGGGTCAAGGAAACCAAGGAGTTCCAGTGGCTTCCAGACATATCGAACCAGGAACCGGGAGGTACGCCATAAGACGCTGTTGAAATAATCTGCCTGATGTCCATGTGTCAGATAGATCTCCTTGGACGATTGCGGATTCTTTAGGATGACTCCGGAATAAAAGTTTATATTCGGAAATAACTCTTCTTCCTGGCAGGTACTGCAAGGGTAGGAGGCACAATGCCTGGTGGTAAAGCGAGGGCTTCTTTTTACGATATCATGGTTCCCATACAGCATGATGAGGCGATTTTCCTTATAATAGCGTGATAATAGCCAGAACGCGTTGTTGTGGATGGATTTTATGGCGGCAAAGGAACGGTTCTCCCAGAGTTCATCTCCATCTCCCAGTTCTATATAGGTAAATCCATGTGTATAGTAATGCTGTAAGGCAGCAAAGTACAGGTTCTGGTTCTTGAGGAAATTATCGTTGTTCGTACCGCATCCACGATGGCAGTCGCTGACAAGGACATAGCGTGAAGAAGGCAGAAGAGGAAGAACCGGAGCATTAAGGAATGCATGATCCAGCCGTTTGTCAGCGCCCATGCCGTTTCCTCCTTTTACGGTTCCCTCGCTGGATACACATCATGTGGCGGAAAGCAAATGGCAGGTATTCGTACAGGTATAATAATTTATCCATAGTCAGGCAGAGATGCTTCGTGACATGGCAGTAGAGTTTTAAAAACAGGCGATTCTTCCACTGGGCGAAAGCAGAGCGGATTCGGTGTTCTTTTCTGGGCTGAAGTGTATGCGGAACCGTATAATCAAAGGAAACCTGCTGACCGCAGATGCAGAGATTCTGGTAAGAATATCCGGATTGTGTAATCCCTTGTAGGAAAGCGCCTCGCATCTCGCTGGAGGGGAAGATAATGTCTACTTTCAGGCGCAGCAGTTCAGGCTCGGTATATTCTCCCATGCGAAACCCAGTCAGCCACCAATGCCTTCTGGCAATTCGGTAGAGAGGCATCAAGCCTTTGTACAACGTCAGTTCGAATAAGGGCATTTCATCATCGGAAATGGTGTGGAACAGAGTGGTCTTCCTGTGAATCTGTGGAACATAGGAATCTGCTTTGTAGATACCGATCTCGGCACCAATGTTGATGCCATACTGCCCTTTCCAGAGTTCGATCAGCCAGGTACAGCCATCATAATCAAAGTAAACAGGCTCGCAGTCGAATACCATATTGAGCAGATCTGCATGGGTATCGTAAAGCCAGCAGTATCCATAGCCTCTCTGCCAGGCATCCGGACAGGAAGTGAAGATATCCTGGGAAAGAAGATATTCGAATCCGAAGGGCTGTACGAGTTCATTCAGGCGGCAGAGTTTTTCTGAAACGGACCAGGAACAGATCTTCTTGAGGATGGACTTTTTGCGCCAGTGCATTGCCAGAGCGCAGACTATCATAATCAGTAGGATAACAGGGAAAATAATATACATAGTTCGCAGTCCTTCTGTCATAAATATATTAGTTATTGCAGTGTATGCGACAGAGAAGAAATTGTTAAAATTATTACAATAAGATTCTGATAGAGACTGCAAATTGGTCATTGTCAACAATAGGAATCCCAAGTATAATAGAAGCAGATATATGTCAAAATAAACAAAGAGAGGAAAAAGAAATGGGAAACATATTCGACATTTTAGGACCTGTCATGGTAGGTCCATCCAGTTCCCACACAGCAGGGGCGGCAAGAATCGGGCTGATATCCAGACAGTTGTTCGGAAGACAGCCTAAGAAAGCGACCGTATATCTGCATGGTTCTTTCGCGGCTACGGGGAAAGGCCACGGAACTGACAGAGCACTTATTGCGGGGCTGTTGGGAATGAAGCCGGATGATATGAGAATTCCGGATAGTTTTGAGATTGCGAAAGAAGAAGGAATGGATTTCACAATCGAATCAAAGGATATTAAAGGAGCACATCCGAATACGGCTCAGATTACTATGGAAGCCGAAGGCGTAAAGCCGATGAAGATACAGGCGTACTCGATCGGAGGCGGAAGAATCCGGGTCTGCAAACTGGACGGAATCGATGTGAATTTCAGTGGGGAAAGCAACACGCTGATCATCCGCAATGTGGACGAGCCGGGGCGTATCATGGATGTGGCGGCAGCGCTGAGTCTGGCGGAGATTAATATTGCCACGATGCAGGTATTCCGTGATAAGCGGGGTGGATTCGCTGTAATGGTGGTTGAGACAGATCAGATTGTCCCTAAGTATGCAATCGATGCCCTGGAGGCAAGAAAAGGAATTATTCAAGTGAAGTTCCTGAATGTGAATGGAGCAATAGAGTAAAAGAAAGGATATAGAAGTATGTCATATCAATCAATGGAAGAGGCGCAGGAAAGATGCGAGAGAGAAGGAATTGAATTCTGGAAAGCGGTCCAGTTGGAAGATGCGGATGAGCGTGGGGTAACGGAAGAGGATTCCTGGAAGGAAATGAAACGTATGTGGCAGGCGATGCTGGACGGTCTGGACGCTTATGAGCCGGATCGGATGTCCAGAAGCGGTCTGGTAGGAAAAGAAGGCGGTCTGATGGATGCATACAGACAGGCTGGAGATACATTATGCGGAGACTTTATGGCAAAGGTAATGGCGAATGCCCTTAAGATGGGATGCAATAATGCATGTATGAAACGAATCGTTGCGGCTCCTACGGCAGGCGCATGTGGCGTGATGCCGGCAGTTCTGGTTACTTATTACCGGGAATATGAGGTGCCGGAGGAGAAGATGATTGAGGCTATGTATGTGGCTGCCGGCGTAGGACAGATCATTGCCAATCGTGCATATCTGGCGGGAGCATCCGGCGGATGTCAGGCAGAAATCGGTTCCGGTTCTGGGATGGCGGCTGCAGCAATCTGCCATGTGAAGGGCGGCAGTACGGAACAGCTTGGACATGCCTGTGCAATGGCACTTAAGAATCTCATGGGTCTGGTGTGCGACCCGGTAGGTGGTCTGGTAGAGGTTCCTTGTGTAAAGAGGAATGTAGGCGGCGCAGTGAATGCACTGGCAGCAGCGGATATGGCGCTTGCAGGTATTATAAGCCAGATTCCGGTAGATCAGGTGATTGATGCAATGAAGGAAGTGGGAGATAAGATGGATGTAAGCCTCCGCGAGACTGGAATCGGAGGAGTGGCAGGAAGCCCTAAGGGGATGGAGGTCATGGAGAGGCTTAATATGTAATTTGGGGAGAAAATGAGCGATTATGAAAGGGTATATGTTTAGATTTCATTCAAGATATATAGATATTTTTTTCCACAAACCAGAACATGGCATAATGTTATTTCACCAATAAAGTTTCTCATACATTCCCACCGGAATCCTTTCCAGTAAATGTCGCAGAATCCGGGAGGGGGCGTGGTTGAGTAGGTAAGCGGAGCCTCGAAGCAACCACGCTCCCCTCCCGGATTCTGCCACCAATTACTAAGTTCCATCCTTCTCCGTCGTCCCCCTGCGGAACAATATCGGTGTAATCACTTTATGAACCGGTTCCGTCAAAGGCATCGGCTTCCGTTTCTTACGTTCATTCATCTGATCCACCAGAAGGCTGACAGCCTCAAAAGCAAGTTTATCAATCTGCTGTCCAACGGTAGAGATAGGTATGATGGCTTCCCGTGAGACAGGGGAGTTATCGAAGCCAACGATTAGATAGTCATCAGGAAGTCTGCCGTGCTTTCTAAAGAGCAGATTCAGAAGAGTGTTGGCATGGGTATCGTTAGATATGAAGATGCCCTTCTTCCTGTCTGGATAGTCATGCTCTAATTCCTCGATAATTTCCTGTAGTTGCTTCTGAGTAGTCTCATAGTTGCTGCCCAGGTCCTTGTATATGATGCGGTGATCCAGTTGATTTTGTTCACATACATCAAGGAATCCCCGAACACGTCCGTAAGCAGGGGTTGCGGTAGGGGTAGGTGAATTGATATGGATAAAAATGTCGCATTGATGCTTGAACAGAAGACTGGTAGCCTGGATTCCACCCATGTAGTTGTCCGTATTAACGCTGCTTACATACTGGTCTTCACGTTCTATTGTAACAATCGGTATGGAAAGTTCTGCTAATTCATGAGATGGAATCGTATGACTTAAGATAATCAGCCCTTCGATCTTGTAGGCAAGAAGCTCCCGGATGTACTGTCTTTCAATCTCGTCATTCTCATTTCCTACGAATACAAGGAATTTGTAACCGAATGTCTCGTACGTGGATAAGATCTGGTTCAGCATCTCGGAATAGTAATGAAGATACATGTTCGGGATGATGATTCCGATGAATTCGGTCTTTCCATTGGCAAGGATGCGGGCAACTTTATTTTCTTTGTAGTTTAATTTCACAAGTGCATCTGAGATGATTGCCTGATTCTCAAGCGTAAGGGAGTCCGGATTATTGAAATATCTGGAGATTGTTGTTTTGGAAAAATGTGTGTATTCAGCAATATCGCTGAAGGTTACGTTGTTTTTTCTTCCCATAGATAATACTTCCTGTTCGTTAAATTTGATTCTTCTTATAAAATATTCTTGAAATAGTATACAGTGTCGGCATATACTCTGTGTCTATCTGCAAATCTGTATTTAGTATACCAAAATGAGGAAAAAAGAACAATAAATAATCGGTTAAGTAACCGGTTTTGTAACTTGTGTACAATTTAAAATAAAGGAAATCATACACAATTCACAAAGTTGAGATTGATGATTGACGAATGATCATTGCAGTGATATTATAACCATAAAGTAACCGGTTACTTTACCGGTTACTTTACCGGTTACAAAAAAGGAAATTTGCATTAGATGCAAGAAAACAGGAGGAATGGTCATGAAAAGAAATCTTATGACAAGAGTCATCGCGCTCGGACTTATTACCGTGCTGATGACAACGATGCTGACCGGATGTAGATTTGGATTTGCCAGTGATCCGGATGACCCGAATGAAGTGGAGGAAGTAGAACCGATTGATACTTCGGTTGATACGTTCGAATATGATGACACTTTAAAGGGAACGAACATCGTATTATTGAATTCTAAGGCGGAGATTCAAGTAGCATTAGAAGAGATGAGTACAGCATTTGAAGAAAAATCGGGCGTACATGTAGAGGTTATGCCGGTTACTGATGGAGACTCTCCGTATACGAAAGTAGTAAGTCTATATAACTCGGGAAATGCGCCGACATTATCCATTCTGGATACGACAGATGTAATTGCTTTGGCAGAAGAGAAAGCGGCAGATTTGACAGAAGAAACATGGACGGCTGAGGCAGAAAATTATCTGACACAAGTGAATGGAAAGGTATATAGTTTCCCTTTATGTATTGAAGGACGTGGACTGATATACAACAAAGCAGTGATTGAAGAGGCTTTGGGAGAAGAGTTTGATCCGGATTCTATCACAACATTGGATGAGTTTGTAGAATTGTTAGACAGGCTGGTTGAAGGCGGTATTGAGAAGCCGGTATCCATGGCAAAAGAGGACTGGTCATTGGGTGCCCATCATCTGCAGTTTGTCTATGAAACTTATGATGGAACTTCAGAAGGCGCCCAGGAGACGATTGAAAAAATCAAGGCAGGCAAATTAGATCTGGAATCTTATGATCGTATGTCAGAATTCCTGGATGCGTTTGATGTATTAAAGAAATATAACGTGGCAAAGGCAGATCCATTGGGAGCAGATTATGATGAGATGGCAATCGATCTGGTAGATGGCAAAACGGCAATCTGGTTCAATGGTAACTGGGCATGGCCGAATATGGAAGAGGCCGGAGCAGAAGAGGATGACGAGTATGGTTTCCTTCCGTATTTTATGAACAATGATCCGAATGATTTTGTAAATCAGAAGATTCAGGGTTCTCCATCAAAGCAGATTATGCTGGATGGACAGCAGGCAACAGAAAAGGAACAGGCAGCAGCAAAAGAATTCCTGAACTGGATTGTATACAGCGAGATTGGGCAGCAGATGCTCGTAAAGACCTGTAGCATTATTCCACCGTTCAAGAACAATCCGTATGAGCCAAGTGATCCGCTGAGCCGTGATATTTACGAAAGGGTGCAGGCAGATAAGGCATTCAATGCATCTGCAATCGTGCCGAATGATCATTGGGCTATACTTGGTGCTTCCATGCAGAAATATCTTGCGGATAGATGTGACAGAGAAGAACTGATAGAAGACATCCAGGATTACTGGGATGAGCAGGAATAGAAAAGAGGGATAAGATATGAGATCAAAAAATGGTGGAAAAGATTTCGCAATGTTTGCATTGCCGGGAATGTTCTGCTTCTTCGCAGTTGTAATTATTCCCTTTATATATGGTGTTTATCTGACATTGACAGACTGGAATGGTGTCGCAAAAGTAAAGAACTTTATCGGACTTAAGAACTTTGGAAGTGTCATGAAAGATGCCGGGTTCTGGACATCATTACTGTTGACATTCAAATATGTAATATTAGTTGTAGTATTAGTAAATATATTAGCTTTCGCTATCGCATATCTTCTGACGAGGGGGATGAAGGGGCAGAACTTCTTCCGTGCCGGATTCTTCACACCGAACTTAATTGGTGGTATCGTCTTAGGTTACATATGGCAGTTCGTATTCTCCAGAGTATTCGTAAGTATTGGAGAATCTACAGGATGGAAACTTTTCGAAGCATCATGGCTGTCAGATCCGAGCAAAGCGTTTGCAGCATTAGTTCTGGTATCTGTATGGCAGTTATCCGGATATATGATTCTGATCTATGTGGCCGGGTTCATGGGACTGAGTGAAGATGTTATGGAAGCGGCAAGTATTGATGGGGCTGCCGGATGGGTTAAGTTAAAAAATATTATCATGCCTCTGATGATGTCATCCATAACCATATGTCTGTTCCTAACACTTTCACGTGCGTTCATGGTATATGATGTGAACTTATCATTGACTGGAGGCGCGCCATATGGAACAACAGAGATGGCAGCAATGCATGTATATGAAAAGGCATTCACATCCAGACAGTTTGGCGTAGGTCAGGCAGAAGCATTTATCTTATTTATTATCGTTGCATGTATCAGCGGTCTGCAGGTATATCTGACGAAGAGACAGGAGGTTGAAGCATAATGAAACAGACGACAATTGGTGGAAATAAAAGAAAAGCAGCGAATATTCTTTCGTTCGTTGGACTGCTTATCATCTTTATTGCATATATGTTTCCGTTCCTGATGGTAGTGATTAACTCATTAAAGCAGAAAAGAGATATTATTAAGAGCCCGTTTTCATGGCTTTATACGATCAAGGGATTGTCCTTTGACAACTTTGTAAATGCGTTCACACAGATGGATTTTCTGAATGCGTTTAAGAACTCATTAATCGTAACGGTTTCGGCAACGGTGCTTGTAACATTATTAGCAGCGATGCTTGCATATTATATTGTGCGTCACAACAATGGAATATCCAGGCTTACATTTGCTCTGATGGTTGCATCTATGATCATTCCATTCCAGGCAATCATGATTCCGCTTGTCAGCATCTATGGCGGCACGCTGAATATATTGAATCATAGAATCACATTGATTTTTATGCATACGGGTTTTTCAATGGCGATGTCTGTGTTCATGTTCCATGGATTCATTAAGGGAAATGTCCCGATTGCATTGGAAGAAGCGGCCTATATTGATGGCTGTACACACTCTCAGACGTTTTTTAAGATTGTACTGCCGCTGCTGAAACCGATTATTTCAACAATGGTAATCTTGAATTCAATGGCATTTTGGAATGACTTCCTTCTGCCATCACTGGTACTGACAGACAAAAAACTGTTAACATTGCCACTGTCTACCTATAGTTTCTATGGTACCTATTCAGCGGATTATGGTACGATTATGGCAGGATTGCTTTTGTGCGTATTGCCGATTCTGATCCTGTATGTTGTGCTTCAGAAACAGATTATTGGCGGTGTTGTAGCCGGCGCAGTAAAATAGATTCTTTTTATAGATCAGGAACGCAGATGTCGGATAAGAATTGCGAGATGTTTTGTGAGGGAGTATAATTGAAAGTGGCGAGATTAGGTTGCCGAAGATTACAGAATAGAAGGACTAGTTAATTATGGTGAAGGATGTATTGCATTTAAAGGCTCCGGGGAATTGGATCAATGATCCGAACGGGTTTATATATTATCGTGGGAAGTATCATCTTTTTTATCAGCATTTTCCATATGCTCCTGTATGGGGAACTATGCATTGGGGACATGCGGTAAGCGAGGATCTGGTTCATTGGAAACATCTGGATATTGCGCTTTTCCCGACCAAGACTTACGATCAGAATGGAGTGTTTTCAGGGTCTGCCATTGAAAAAGATGGAAAATTATATCTTTACTATACTTCAGTCAGGTATCTGGCAATAGATGCGGAGAATATCCACAAAGCAGACCGGGATCAGTATGAGAGTAGTCAGGCTGTAGTAATCTCAGAGGATGGATATCATTTTGATAACTGGAAGGATAAGCATCAGATTATTCCGGTGATTAGAGATGATGGTATTGCGAATGTAACACATACACGAGATCCAAAGGTATGGAAAGCAGGAAAGTATTATTACATGATTCTGGGAAGTACTTATAAAGATAAAGAGGGACGTATCCTGTTCTACAAAAGTGAGGATGGACTGAACTGGATCTATGCGGACCAGTATCGTAATGGAAATTATGGAAAGATTCTGGAGTGCCCGGATCTGTTCCGGCTTGGCGATGACCATATATTCGTGGGTTCACCAATGTACATAATTGAAGATGGACTGGAATATCCAAGTCATGCAATCTGTACACTGGTTGATTTTGAGCAGGAGACTTGCAGATTGGAGTGTCCGGATACTTATCAGTTCGTGGACTATGGAATGGATCTCTATGCGCCGCAGAGTAATATAGATAAAGATGGCAGGAGAGTCTTAATAGGCTGGATGCGGATGCCGAAAGCCGTAGAGAAGGATGGAGAGAAGCCGTGGAATGGGATGATGTGCCTTCCAAGAGTGGTGGAAGTGGAAGATGGGCATATCTTTTTCAGGGTGCATCCTGAGGTTGAAAAGTATTTTTCAGAGAGGATTCCGGTGGAAGATGTTCGGGATTCCGATGATAGGATCAAACTGCCGGAAGGGCAGCCATGCCGTCTAAGAGTCGCTTTGCAGGAAGGCGAGGGACTGGATATCGGTGGGTATCGGATCTGGGTGGAGAATGATTGTGTGAAGACAGATCGAAGCAAGGTCTTTGCCGGAATAGAGGGATATCATCTGACGAGCAGCACGCCGAAGGTGGGCGGCAGATATGAACTGGATATCTTCGTGGAGCCGAACCTGATTGAGATATTTGTAAATGCCGGACAGTACGTGGTCAGCAATGTGGTCTATGGACTAGAAGACTATGTGGATGGATGTGTAGAAGAGTTACATGTGGGAAGCATGTGAGATCTTACAAGAATGAGATCTTTACAGATCAGAGAGATTATAAACTTACAATGGCAAGAGCCAAAGAGCAGTAAGATGTTAGAGGAGTATCCATGATGAGTGGGTGCTCCTTTGCTGTGGAACTATTTTATGATAATTTTGTTGCATTATGCGTCCAATGATGCTATAGTATCTAATATATTTTACATCAGAGATATCTTTAAATTCTAAGACTTATTCAGTTAAAGAATCACAGAACTTGTTAACAGAATACTATACTGTAGTGAGAAATGGTTGGAAATTCTATAGGATTCGTCTATAATGAATGTGACAGAGTTTGCATTCCGATGCTCATACAGTGAAGAAAGGACGTGCCTATGAGCAAGAAGAATGTAAGAAATAAAAAGGATCAGGGAGCAAAGATTATTTTTGAAAATGCCGAGATGTTTGTACAGTTTTTGGATGGCTATGTCCCAATAGACTGTCTGAAAGGACTGAAAGCAGAGCAGATTGAGGATATGAGTGAGCGATTCGTTACGATGTGGGATAATGAACGCGATTCTGATGTGGTGAAGAAGATTCATCTCGGGAAAGAACAGCAGATGTATTCGATCGCTATTGTTGAGCATCAGTCGAAAGTAGAATACAATATGGTGATGAAATTACTGCGTTATATGGTGATGATCTGGACAGACTATGAAAAAGAGATGGAAGAGAGGCAGAAAGGGATTACCAGGACGAAAGGTTTTCAGTATCCGCCCATATTGCCAATTGTGTATTTCGAAGGAACAGGCAGATGGACGGCTGCTACACAGTTTGCGGATAAGGTTGCCTGGAAAGAGGTGTTTGCCGAGTATCTGCCGAACTTTAGATATGAAGTTGTGCGTGTCCAGGACTATTCCGATTCGGAGATCATCAGCAAAGGCAATGAGTTTTCCCTGATTATGTTTATCAATAAATTGAAGAATTCGGAAGATATTAAGAAGTTGAAAGAACTTCCGAAAGAATATCTGGAGAATCTGCAGGAGAATTCTACACAGCAGTTACTGGAATTGATTGCGATGGTGGTAGCCGTATTCATGCGTAAGGTGAACGTTCCGCAGGATGAGATTGCAGATTTTACAGATCAGATCTTGGAGAGGAGAATTCCTATGTTGTTTGATAGTTTTGAGGCATATGATGTACAGGAGATACGAAGAACTAGCAGAGAAGAAGGACGTACGGAGGGAGAATTGCTAAAATTATTTTCTCTGATAAAAAAGAAGATACTTAAAGGTAAAGTCTTGGAACAGATTGCAGAGGAACTAGAAGAAGAACCTGACAACATTCGTGGTCTTTATGACTTGGTAAAAGTTAATGTGGATAAATCCCAAGAAGAGATAGTAGATCTTGTACGAAAAGTGTTAAATTGAGAAAGAATATATAACTGGAGCGGATAATATGTTGATTCAGATTGTAGAGGATGATCGTGCTCTAAGCGAGGGAATTGTGCTTGCATTAAAGGAGCCGGGAATAGAATTTATCCAAAGTGGGAGTATTAAGGCGGCAAAAGAGGCGTTCGAGCGGGCGGTACCGGAACTGGTCATACTGGATGTGAATCTTCCGGACGGAAGCGGGTATGATTACCTGAGGTGGCTGCGGGAGCGTGTGCAGATTCCGGTATTGATCCTTACGGCAAATGATATGGAGATGGATGAAGTCAAGGGGCTTACACTTGGCGCTGATGATTATATGACCAAGCCGTTTAGTCTTGCAGTGCTTCGCGCAAGAATGAAAGCGCTGACCAGACGTGGAAGCAGTCAGAACAGGGAGATCTTTGAAGTGGATGGATTCTGTTTTGATTTTGGAAGATTGATATTTACCAGAGATGAGAAGGAGATTACGTTGAGTGTGAATGAGCAGCGGCTGTTAAAATTATTACTGGA